>CAYMGL010000004.1:0-31392 GCA_964389945.1 uncultured Actinomycetota bacterium | reverse complement strand
ATCACGGTGACCGTCCTGTGCCCAGCACTGGTCCGCACCGGGATGTCGGACGTCGGCGCCGAGCCGGACGAGGTGGCCGAGGCAGCGCTGGCCGCGGTCGACGCCGGGACCTTCGCCGTCGTCCCCAGCGGCTGGGCGACAGCGGTCACCGACCGCGGACGGCGCCTCGCGGCAGGCCAGCAGCCGGTCCTGCCCACGATGACGGAGGACTGACGACTCGCGACCCCTGCGGGGTGTCCCGCAACGCGGCCCCAATCGAGGGCCAAGCACCGTTCGTGACGCTGTCGCCGACGCCGCCACGAATGCGAGGAGCACGCCATGGCCCCGGTCCGACGAGTCCTGTCCCTGCTGTCTCTGCCCGTGGTGCTGACCGCGTGCGTGGCGTCGAGCGCCGCGCCGCCGGTGGCCGAGCCGGTCACCGACCCGCTCCCCGAGCCGATCACGGTCGTCGGCCTCGACTGGACCGACGACGACGTGCAGGTGGCCATCGGGGAGCGGTGGACGATCCGCGGCTGCGAGGGCGACGCCCCGCTGCTGTGCGTCCACGACGGCGACCGCCTGCTGGGCGACGTCGAGCTGGCCGCCTACCCCGCGGGGGAGGACCTGGCCGCGGCCGAGGACCTCGCTGCCGCGCTGCGTGCGCACGGACGTGACTTCCTGCGGTCGATGGAGGAGGACCGGGCCGTCGGGTGTCCGGGCTTCACGTTCGAGCCCATGGCGGTCACCGACGCGATCGTCGACGACGGTCCCGGGGTGCGGACGGGCTTCGTCCTGCACGACGCCGACCGTCGGCCCGTCGAGCGCGTCGTGGTCCACGTGACCGTGCGCGACGGGACCATGTGGGTCGTCAACGCGTCTGCCTACGTCCAGGACGGCGGGTGCCTGCCGGCGGAGCAGGACTTCGACCCCGCGACCCTCGAGCAGTTCGAGCCGTACCTCGACGCGCTCGTCCGTGGGACCCCGCTGCCCGATGCCCCTGCGGGCGAGATCGCTGCCTGAGCGGGCCCACGGCGCGGCGGGTGTGTCCGGTGCCGCTCCGGGTCATGCGACCACGATCCGGTCACGGCCGCCGTCCTTCGCCCGGTACAGCGCCGCGTCGGCCTGTTGGACAGCGGCCGTCAGGGACGTCGTGGGGTCCACGCCGGCAACGCCCACGGAGCAGGTCTGCTCGTGTGGGGTTGCCGCGCGCAACCGGTCCAGGACGCCGAGGGCGGCGTCGGTCGTCGTCTCCGGCAGCAGGACGACGAACTCCTCGCCGCCCCACCGCGCGACGATGTCGGTCTCGCGCAGGGCTGTCTGCCAGGCCGTCGCTGCGTCGCGCAGCAGCGCGTCGCCCGCGTCGTGCCCGTTGGTGTCGTTGAAGCGCTTGAAGTGGTCAAGGTCGAGCAGCGCCACGGTGACCGGCGATGCGGCCCGACGCGCCCGGGCGAACTCACGCGTCGCCACCTCCTCGAGGCCGCGCCGGTTGAGGCAGCCGGTGAGGGGGTCCGTGCGGGCGAGGTGGGCCACTTCGTCGCGGGACGCCTCGGCGCGGCGTCGCAACCGGAGCGTGGCCCCGCCGACGACCGGGGCGACCGTCAACCAGACCGCGGCCCGCCGCCACTCGGTGACGGGGTAGGCCGGGTCACCGAACACGAGGACGGGGACCACCAGCGCGAGCGCCATGCTGGTGATCGCGACGACCAGCGTCCGCCGTCGACCCACGAAGGAGCACCAGAACAGGGGGAGCAGCAGCAGCGGGGCGAGGCCCGAGGCCCCACCACCCTCGGCGTGGCGCAGGACGGCCACGCCGACCACGTAGGCGGTCGCGCTCGGGCCCGCCAGCACCCCGACGAGGTCCCAGCGCCGCCAGTTGGCGACGCCGATGGCGGCCGTGAGTGCGAGGTACACCGCCGCCGCCGCGGGGGTGGAGCGGCCGTCCGGTGGGAGCAGCACCAGCAGGGGGGCCAGCAGCGCGATGCTCAGGAACAGGCCGCCGACGCGACGGCGGTCATGCGTGAGCTGCGGGTCGTCCACGACACGTCCACGGGTGGTGCGCGGCGACCGTAGCCCCGGTTAGGGTCGCCACGACGGGGGAGTGACCATGGCAGACCGGTACGACGTCGTGATCATCGGGGGTGCGGCGACAGGGTCGGCGACCGCCTACCACCTGCGGCGGCTGGCGCCGTCGCGGTCCGTCGCGGTGGTCGAGCCGGAGCCTGCGTACGACCACTGCTCGACACTGCGCTCGGACGGGAACCTCCGCGTCCAGTTCAACCTGGAGGAGAACGTCCGGATGTCGCTCTACAGCTTCGAGCTGTTGGCGACGTTCGCGGACGAGATGGCGGTCGACGACTGGTCACCGCAGCTGGCGCCCAAGCACCAGGGCAACCTCTTCCTCACCGACGAGGAGAACCGCCCGGCGGCGATCGAGGGCCTCGAGCTGCAGCAGTCGCTGGGCTGCGACGTCACGTGGCTGGACGCCGACGAGATCGCGGACCGCTGGCCACAGCTCGGCCTGGACACCAGTTCGGTGGTCGGGGGCACGTACGGGCCGCGCGACGGCGCCATCGACCCCACCGCGCTGCTGCAGGGCTTCCGCCGTCGCGCAACCGCCATGGGGGCGACGTACGTGACCGACGAGGTCACGGCGATCCGGCGCGACGGCGACCGGGTGGTCGGCGTCGACCTGGCCGACGGCGACCGACTCGATGCCGAGGTCGTCGTGCTGGCGGCGGGTGCGTGGTCGACGGCACTGGCGGCGACGGCCGGCATCGCGCTGCCGGTCGATCCCGTCATGCGCACGGTCCACGTCGTCGAGCACGACCCGGCACTGGGGGAGGTCCCGAGCGTCTTCCTGCCCAGCGGCCTCTACGTCCTGCCGGAGGGGCCCGCGTCGTCCCAGGTCGCGTGGTCGACCGACGACGACCCGGTCGGCTTCGACTTCACCTACCGCCGGGCGGGCTTCGAGTCCGTCGTGTGGCCGGAGCTCGTGGCGACCCTCGGCGGCTACGACCGCCTGCGCCTGGCGAGCGGTTGGTGCGGGCTGTACGCGACCAACACCCTGGACCACAACGCCATCCTCGGGCGGTGGCCCGACCTCGACGGGCTGCTGGTCGCGTGCGGGTTCTCCGGGCACGGGTTCCAGCACACCCCTGCGATGGGGCGTCACCTCGCGGAGCTCGTCGTCGACGCGCCGACGACGCTGGACCTCGCGCGGTTGGGGCCGCGACGGGTCGTCGACGGCGTCGCGCTGCGGGAGCACGCGGGTCGGATCATCTAGGGGCGAGCCATGTCGACGACCACGCGCGGTGGCGTACAGTCGCCAGCGCAGCGACGTGCGCTGGACGGACAGGGGCTGGCTCAGGCAGGCGGCACGTGTCGATGACTCGGGGTGACGAATGACGACGGTCCGGTGAGACCTCCGACCGGTGGAGGACAGATGCACGTGGCACGCGTGTCGCGCGGCGTGGGGCTGCTCCTCCTCGTCGTCCTCGCTGCGAGCATGGTCCTCGTCACCGGTCCCGTCGACCGGGCGGAGGCGGCGATCGACTCGGGCAAGGAGTCCGACTTCGTGGGTCGGATCAACGCCGAGCGGACCTCGCGTGGCCTGCCGGCGCTGTCGGTGGCCGGTGACCTGACGGGTGCGGCGCGTGACCACGCCAAGGACATGGCCGCGCAGGAGAAGCTCTACCACAACCCCAACCTGAGCAGCGACGTCTGCTGCTGGCAGCGGGTGTCGGAGAACGTCGGCGTCGGCTACAGCGTGGCGAGCCTGCACTCGGCCTTCATGGGGTCCAGCGGCCACCGTGCGAACATCCTCGACGACCGCGTCACGCAGATCGGCGTCGGTGTCGAGGTCGACCCGGACGGCCGCATCTGGGTGACGCAGGTCTTCCGCCTGCCGGCGGGTGCCTCGCCCCCGGAACCCGAGCCCGAGCCGGAGCCGGAACCCGAGCCGGAGCCCGAACCAGAACCCGAGCCGGAGCCCGAACCCGAGCCGCAGCCGACGTCCACCGGCGGCTCGAGCGGGAGCAGCGGCTCCAGTGGCTCCAGCGGTTCGAGTGGGTCCAGCGGTTCGGGCGGGAGCAGTGGTTCCAGCGGCAGCAGCGGGAACGGCGACGAGCCCGAGGAGCCGCGGCGCTGGCCCGCGGTCCGCCCCCTGCCGAACGGACCGTGGACCCCCCTCGGCCTCAGCGTCCGCTGACCTCGTCGGCCCCGGCCCAGCACACGCCTCCGGGCCTCAGACCAGGCGCTTGGTGATCGCCTCCGCAAGGGGCTGTGGCGCGTTGCGGACGACGCGCAGGGCGTGGGGCAGCGCCCTGAGGCGGAGGCCCGTGAAGTCGCTGGGCACGATCGCGTCGATGAGGTGGGGGCCGGGCTCGGCGAAGGCGCGCTCGAGCTCGCGGGCGAGCACCTCGGCACGGTCGGCCCGCACGGCCGGCACGCCCATGCCGCGCGCCAGGGCCGTGAAGTCCAGCGCCGGCGTGGACAGGTCGAGCTGGCTGCGGGCACGGTCCCCGGTGTCGCGGACGCCCACCCGCTGGAGCTCGACGTTGAGGATCGCGTACGACTGGTTGTTGCAGATCACGACGGTCACGTCGAGCTCCTCGCGTGCCATCGTCCACAGCGCCTGGAGCGTGTACATCGCCGAGCCGTCGGCCTCGAGCGCGAGGACCGGTCGGTCCGGGCACGCGATGGCCGCGCCGACGGCGACCGGCAGGCCCTGGCCGATCGAGCCGCCGGTGAGCGCGAGCACGTCGTGCGGTGGTGCGCCGGCGGTGTGCTGGGGGAGCGTGACGCCGGACGTCTGCGCCTCGTCGGAGATGATGGCGCCCTCGGGGAGCAGGGCACCGACGACCTGGCAGAGCTTCTCGGCGGTGAGGCTGCCGGTGGGCAGCGGCGGTCGTGTCGCACGCTGCAGGCTGCGCGGTCGCGGGTCGGCGCCGACGCGGTCGGCCAGGGCCTCCAGCGACGAGACGACGTCGTCCTCCTCGGCGCACAGCCGCTCGACGGTGCAGCCGCGGGGGAGCAGGTCACTGGGCGCGCCGGGGTAGGCGAAGAACGACACGGGTCGGTCGGCGTCCACCAGCACCAGGTCGTCGAGCCGCCCCAGCTGGACCTTGGCGAACTCCGCGAGGTAGGGCACGCGCTCGACGTGGGGGCGCCCGGCGCCCCGCGCGAGCCGGGTGGGGAAGACCTCGGCGAGCAGCGTGGCGCCCGTGGCGTCGGCGATGCGTCGGGCCGCGACGAGTGCGTCCTCGCGCAGGGCACGGCCCCCGAGCAGGATGCCCGTCCGCGGACCGCGCAGGCGGTCCGCGACGGCTGCCAGTCGGTCCTCCGCGACGAGCGGCGGTTCGGGCCGCACGACCGGTGGTGCGGGTCGCGCACCGTCGTCCCACGAGGCATCGGCCGGGACGACGAGCGTCGCGACCCGTCCCGGCGGGCCCATCGCGGCCGCCACGGCCTCCGCGCCGGCGACCGGGAGGTCGGCCGCGGTGGTCGGCGTGCGCACCCAGTCGGGCGACACGTTGCGGGCGGCCGTCTCGATGTCGGACTGCAACGGTGCGTCGTACCGGGCGTGGTGCGTGGCGTGGTCACCGACGATGTTGACGACGGGCACGCCGGCCCGTCGTGCGTTGTGGAGGTTGGCGAGGCCGTTGCCGAGACCGGGTCCCAGGTGCAGCAGGGTGGCCGCGGGGCGGTCGGCCATGCGGGCGTAGCCGTCGGCAGCGCCGGTCGCGACGCCCTCGAACAGGGTGAGGACGGCACGCATCGACGGTGCCTGGTCCAGTGCGGCGACGAAGTGCATCTCCGACGTGCCGGGGTTGGTGAAGCACGTGTCGACACCGCTGTCGAGCAGCGTCTGCAGCAGGGCCTGCGCACCGGTCGCCATCGGTCGTTCCGCATCCTCGGGTCGGCCGGACGCTACTGGGACCCGGGCTTGCGCTGCTGGCACGGGACATTGACCTGCGGGGGGAGCAGCCGACAGGATGGGAGCCCCGCAGCGACCGGGACCCCCACCATGCCCAATGCCACCGAGCCGACGCCGGCCGAGCAGCTGGCCGACCTCCTCGAGGGTCGGTTGGAGGACGCCGACGTGCCGGCGGAGCTCGTCGAGCTCGCGGAGCTCGCGTCCGCGGTGCGGACGCACATCGTCCCGGTCCCCCCCACGGACGCGTTCCGCGAGGCGCTGCGCGAGCAGGTGGTGCAGGCGGCGTCGACCGCGGCCGGGCCCGCCGCGACCAGCGCTGCGGCGACGACGACCGGCATCACCACGACCGGCGCGAGCAGTGGCGTCGCCGCGCTCGTCGCCGGCGTGTCGGCTGCGGCGGTCCTCGCTGCGAGCACCGTGGCGGTCGCGGACCGGGCCGGGCCGGGTGACCTCCTCGCCCCCGTCGACCGTGGCATCGAGTCGCTGCAGCTGCTCGTCGCCGACGACACCCGTGACGTCGGCCTGCTCGTCGACTTCGCGACCGAGCGTGTCCTCGAGGCGCTGGACGTCACCGACGTGGCGGTCGTCGAGGAGCTGTTGGCGGACGCGGACGCGCTCGTCGCCGACGCGATCGCCCTGGCGGTGGCGCAGGGCCGGTCGATCGACGAGCTGCTCGCCGACTACACCGGCGCGCTGCTGACGCTGTCGTCGCGGACGGAGCTGCCCGAGGTCGAGGCGGCCGTGGCCCGGCGGCTCGAGGCGCTCGGTGTCGAGCTCGGCTCGTCGCCGCCCCTCACCGGCGACGTTGCGGACGAGCCCGTCGCGGACGACCAGTCGGGTGCGGGCGAGGCCACGCAGGACGACGAGCCGGCCGCGGACACCGGCGACGTGACCGAGCCGGTCGACGAGGTCACCGACCCCGTCGACGACGTCACGGACACGGTGGACGACGTGACCGAGCCGCTGGACGACGTGACCGAGCCGCTCGATGACGTCACCGAGCCGGTCGACGACGTGACCGACCCGCTCGATGATGCGACCGAGCCGCTGGACGACGTCACGGAGCCGCTGGACGACGTGACCGACCCGGTCGAGGACGTCACCGAGCCGCTCGACGACGCCACGGGCCTGCTCGAGCCGTAGGCCTCAGGCCGCGTCGTCGGGTGCCTCGTGGGGGAGGGTGACGGTCACGCGCGTCCCTCCCGTGGCCGGGCGCGACAGCTCGAGCGTGCCACCGAGCAGCTCGGCATGACGGCGCGCGAGCGACAGGCCGATGCCGAGTCCGGGTGACGGACTCGCCTGCGCCCGTGGGCCCTGGACGAACGGTGCGGTCGCCCGGTCGAGCATGTCCTCGTCGAGGCCCGGGCCGTCGTCCTCCATCACGACGACGAGGGACCGGGCATCCGGGTCCACCGAGGCCTGCAGCCACGCACGGGTGCCTGCCGGGGTGTGGCGGACGACGTTGCTGACGAGCTCGCCGACGATCCGTTCGAGCTTCGCACGGTCGGTGAGCACCCACGTTGCAGTGCTCCACGCGGTCAGTTCCTGGGAGCGCGGGCCGGTGGCGGCGACAGCGGCCCGCAGCACCTGCTCGACGTGCACGGGCTCGCGGCGCAGGTCCGCGGCCGCGTCGAGGCGGTGCAGGTCGAGCACGTCGACGACGAGGCGTTCCAGCCGCGTCGTGTTGGCGACGAGCCGACCGGCGAACTCCTCGAGGTTGTGGTCGTCGAGCTCGCGGTGGTGCCGCTGGATCGTCTGCGCGAACCCGAGGATGCTGGTCATCGGCGTGCGCAGCTCGTGGGAGATGCCGCCCAGGAACGCCGACCGGATCCGGGTGACCTCGCGGAGTCGCTCCACGGCCTCGTGCTCGGCGGCGGCCGCGTTCGTGAGTTGGCGGGCCCAGCGACGCAGCGACACCAGCATGATCCCGCTGCTGCCCAGGACGAAGACGACCCCCACGAGCACGGTCACGGTGACCGGCGACCACGTCGTGCGCCCCAGGAGCGCGCTCGTGACGAGCGCGAGCAGCCCCAACCACACGGCTGCGACGGCCCCGTACGTCGCGACGATGCGCAGGAGACGCTGCTCGCCACGGCCCAGGACCTCGTCCACCGCCGTGGTCGGCTGCGACGCCGAGGTCGCGTCGGTCACGTCGACGACGGCCCCCGACGTCGCCGGTCGATCGTGGGTCGCCACGGTCGGCCGAACACGGCGGGGGCTCGTCGAGCGCACCGGTGCGACCGGTGCGGACGTGTCGTTCATCCCATGTACGTGGTGCCCGCGAAGGCCGGTGCGGCGGCCACGAGGAGGCTGCTGGTGAGGATCGAGAGGACGGCGAGACGACGCTTCATGGGTGGCCTCCGAGGCGGACGGGCAGGTGCCCGCAGCATGTGGGAGGGGTGTCTCAGCGATGTCTCAAGTGGTGCACCGACCGTCCGCCACGGCCGATCAGCCGGCGTCACGCCCCCGCGTGGTGGCGTCGTGGCCGGAGCGCCGGAGCGCCTCCAGGTCGCGGCGGATGGTCGTCGGACTCACGTCGAAGACCATCCCGAGGTCGTCCACCGTGGCGGCGGCGTGCTGCTCCTCGACCTGCCGCAGCACCTCGAGGAGGTGCGCACGGCGAGCAGCGGGGTCGCGCGTGGGCGGGGCCACCGCCAGCTCGACCACGAGCGTCTCGTCGGCCTCGAGCGGACGGCCGAGCGGCGCGGTCGCGCGCGCCATGCGCAGCTCGACCGTGCGCGGCAGGTGCGGGGCTGCGGCGGCCGTGATGCTGCGGTGGGTGGGCACGCGGTCGGCGGTCCGCCGCAGGTCCGTCGGCAGCGGTTCGAGCGCCGTCCCCAGCAGCCGCGCCGCGGCCCGGTGGTGCTCGACGGCGGTGGCCGGGGCGTCCGTCGCCTCGGCCACCAGCCCGAGGTGGTGGTGCACCCGGTGGGGCTCGCCGCTGGTCGCGATGTCGGTGGTTGCGCCTCGGGCCCAGCGCACCGCCTCCTCGTCGTGGCCGAGCTCCATGGCTGCCGTGGCCGCCAGTGCCCGCAGGTCGGCGACGAACTCGAGCAGCCCGAGCGTGCTGGCCTCGTCGGCCGCGTCGACCGCCGTGGCGAGCGCGACCGCCTGGTCGCCGGAGGCCAGCGCGAGCTCCACCTCACCGCGGCGCAGCTGCACCACGGCCCGGCGGTCACCGGCGGCCGTGGCGGCGTCCAGACCTGCCGCCAGGTGGTCCGCGGCGACCTCGAACTCGCCGTGGCGACGGGCGATCCCGGCGAGGGTCTCCTGCGCTGCGGAGGTCAGGCCGCTGCTGCCGACCTCCTGGCTGTACTCGAGCGCGGCGAGGGCGTCGCGCTCCGCGTCGTCGTCGCGGCCCAGCCAGCGGTGGCAGAGCCATGCCCGGTTCAGTCGCACGATGGCCGTGCCACGACGGTTGCCGAGCGTGCGGAAGACGGTGTCCGCCTCGTCGTAGGCCGTCAGTGCCGGCCCCGGCTCGGCCCGTGCGAGCCGGACCGTCGCGAGGTTCACCAGCGCCACGCCCTCGCGGTGGCGGAAGCCGACCCGGCGGGCCTGCTCGATGGTCCCCGCGTAGCGCTCGACAGCCGCGTCACTGTGGCCCGTCTCACTGTCCAGGTCGGCGAGGCCCCCGAGCGCGTGCACGAGCCCGACCTCGTCGCCCTGCTCGCGGGCGGCAGCCGCGGCGTCGGCGAGGATCGCACGCGCGTCGTCGTAGCGTTGCAGCGCCCGGAGCGCCGAGGCCAGCGTCGCGCGTGCGCGGGTCCGGACCGCCACCGCCGACCCCATCGTCGCCAGGGCGGTGCGCAGGGCGTCGACCGCCTCCTCCTGGTGGCCCTGCCAGTGGAGGAGCTCGCCGACCACGGCGAGCGCCCGCCCGCGCAGGTCGTCGTGGGGTGCGCGTTCCACCGCACCGCGGGCCGCATCGAGGGCCGCGTCGAGCTCGTCGAGGTGGCCGAGCAGGTGGGCGCGGCGCACGGCCAGCTCCGTGGCCAGGACCGGGTCGTCGGCCGCGAACGGCCGCAGGTCGTCGAGCAGGACCTGCTGGCGGTCACGGTCCCCGAGGACGTCGTGGACGGCCTCGGCCTGGAGCAGCAGGGTGGTGCGGTCCTCGACGCTGGTCGGCACGTGCTCGATGGCGTCCAGTGCCGCGTCGAGGTGCTGTGCGGCGGTCGCGTGGGCGTGGAGGTCGAGGGCCCGGGCCGCCGCGCGCCGCAGGTGCGGCAGCGCGCGTCGGGGCAGCTCGGCCCGGACGAGGTGCTCGGCGATCGCCTCCACGTCGTCCGGGTAGGCGGCCTCCAGGGCGTCGGCCGCTGCGGCGTGCAGCTCGCGACGGCGCTGCGGTAGGAGGTCGTCGAGCAGGACGCGGCGCGTGGCTGCGTGGGTGAAGCGCCACAGGCCGCCGTCGTGCTGCAGGAGGTTGCGCCGCGTGAGCTCGGCGACGGCCGTCGACAGCTGGCGCGGTCCGAGGCCGACGCCGGCCTCCAGCGAGGTCAGGTCCGCGTGGTCGTCGAGCACCGCGGCGAACTCGGCGACCGTCGCCGCCTCCCAACCGAGCAGGGCGAGTCGGCCGCGGACCAGCGCGCGCAGGTCGGCCGTGACCGGGACCGCCACCGTGTCCAGCGTGTCCGCGCCCCCGGCGAGCGCGCCCGTGTCCCGCAGCGACCGCAGCAGCTCGAGGGTGTAGAGCGGGTTGCCCCCGCCCTCTCGCTGCACGGCCTCGACGAAGGACGCCGGCAGCTGCTGCTCACCCAGCACCTCGCGCAGCAGGGCGCCCGTGGCGAACGGTGTCAGCGCGTCGAGGTGCAGCCGCACGGGTCGCGCGTCGCGGTCGAGCTGGCGCAACCGCTCCCAGACGTCGTCGTCCTGCCGGGCGTCGACGTCGCGGTAGCTGAGCAGGGCCAGCAGCCGACCGGGTTCGGGGTGCCGGGCCAGGGCGCGCAGCACCGCCATGGTCTCCGCGTCCGCGGCATGCACGTCCTCGAGCACGAGCACCACCGGGTCGCTGGCGGCGAGGCCGAGCACGACCTCGACCAGCGCCTGGCGCATCCGCTCGGCGGCGTCGGAACCGGCCAGCCCGCCGCTGATCGGTGCCTCGTCACCCCCGCGCAGCGCGGGGAGCAGGCGGCCCGCCTCGGCCAGCCAGACCGGCGCGAGCAGCGCCCGCAGCTGGGCGACGCGGACCGGGTCGAGCGCCGACTGCAGTGCCGTGCGCAGGGCCGCGTACGGCGCGGTGGTGCCCTCGCACGTGCCCCACAGGACGGTGAAGCCCCGCCACCGGGCGTCCTCGGCGGCGTGCGCCAGCAGCTGGGTCTTGCCGACGCCCGGCTCGCCCTCGACGAAGACCGTGCCGCGATGGCCGACGAGCGTCCGCTCCAGGGCGTCGACGAGGACGATCCGCTCCTCGTCGCGGGCGACGAGGCGCGTGCTGGCGAGCTCGTCGAGGGGGGCCGGTCGCGACGTGTCGGTGTGGCGGTGCTGGAGGATGCGGTCGTGCAGCTCCAGGGTGGCCGCCGACGGCTCGATGCCGAGCTCCTCCTCGAGGACCGAGCGGCAGCGCTCGTACTGCTCGAGGGCGAGGTCGGGCTGCCCGGTCAGGACGCACAGCTTCATGACCTCGCGGTGGGCCTCCTCCTGCAGCGGTGCATGGTGGGTCAGCCGGCGGGCGACCGCGAGTGCCTCGTCGAAGTTGCCTCGCTGCTTGCAGGCGTCGACGAGGCGGACGAGTGCCGTCACGTGCCGCTGGCGGAGTCGGTCCTGCTCGCGCACGACCCAGTCCTCGTAGGACCCGGCGAGCAGGTCGCCGCGGTACAGCTCGACGCACCGGCGCAGGTGACGAACGGCCTCGACGTCGGTCGTGCCGGCGCGGTCGACGGCGTCGAGCCGCTGCTCGAACTCCTCGACGTCGAGCCGGTACGGCGCCTCGACGTCGAACTGGACGTGGTCGCCCGGCGTCAGCAGGTACGGGCGTCGGAGTCCCTCGCCGAACGCGTCCTGGATCTGCCACAGCGCATGGCTGAGGCGGCGCCGGGCCCGGGACTCGGGGACGTCCGGCCAGAGGTGGTGGCACAGCAGCGACCGCGCCTGGGGGCGCCCGTGCTGGAGTGCCAGCCAGGCGAACAGGAGGCGGGCGTGGCGGGACGGCAGTGGCGGCAGCTGCTCGCCGTCGTGGGTGAGCGTGAAGGCACCGAAGAGCTGGACGTGCAGGACGTCGCGCTCGGTGACCATTGCGACCCCACCCCCGTGGTCGGCGGACCATGACGTCGATCCCCCGACGATAGACCGGTCGGCACCTCGTCGCGCTGCTTGCACGTTGGCGGGACACGCCGCCCTCGCGCGCGGGACCGGCCGGCCACGGGGTGCCGAGTACGGTCACCCGCCCAGCAGGAGGTCGTCGATGTCGACGTCACGCCCACCGACCGACGTGCCCCGGGGCGTGCGGCGCACCGCGGGCGTCCTGGCCACGCTCGTCGCCGTCGGTGTGCTCACCCAGAGCGTGTTCGCGGGCGGCTTCCTCAGCGCCGTCTACGGGGGGCAGGGGCTCCCCGGCGCGCTGACGTGGCACGAGCTCGGGGCCAACGCCACGTTCGGCCTGCTCGTCGTCGAGGGGGTGGTGGTGGTCGCGACGCCGCTGCGGCGCGACCGGCAGCACCTCGTCAGCGGTGTGGCGCTGGGGGTGCTGCTCACGGCGGTCATCGGCCTCGGCTACGTCGGCGGGGCCTCGGTCGCGGTCCACGTGCCGCTCGGCGTCACCGCCTTCGGGGTGGCGCTGTGGCACGCGCTCGTGGCCAGTGGGCGGCGATTCGTCCGGGTGGACCACCGGTAGCGTCGGGCGCCCACCGACCCCGGAGCCATCCTTGTCCGCCGTCGACCCCCTCGAGCCCCCGCAGCTCGAGCTCACCGACACGACGCTGGACAACGGCCTGCGGGTCGTCGTGCACCGCGACCCGTCCACCGTGCTGGCGGCGGTGAACCTCTGGTACGGCGTCGGTTCGCGCGACGAGCAGGTGGGTCGCACCGGCTTCGCCCACCTGTTCGAGCACATGATGTTCCAGGGCTCCGCGAACGTGTCGTCGGGCCAGCACTTCAAGCTGCTGGAGGAGGTCGGTGCCTCGCTCAACGCCACGACCTCGCTGGACCGCACGAACTACTTCGAGACCGTGCCCGTGGAGCACCTCGACCTCGCGCTCTGGCTCGAGGCCGACCGCATGGGGTCGCTCGACGTCAGCCTGGAGAACCTCGACAACCAGCGTGACGTGGTCAAGGAGGAGAAGCGGCAGCGGTACGACAACCAGCCGGCGGGGACGCTGTGGCCGGACGTCCTGCAGGGCCTGTTCGACCCGTCCCACCCGTACGGCCACGCGCCGATCGGGTCGATGGAGGACCTCGACGCCGCCTCGCTCGAGGACGTCCAGCGCTTCCACGGCACCTGGTACGGCCCCGACAACGCGGTGCTGACGGTCGTGGCCGACCTCGACCCCGACGACGTCCTGCGTCGCGTGGAGCAGTACTTCGGCGGGATCGACGCCCTCGGTGGCGTTCCCGAGGTGCCGGTCGGCGACCTCGCCGACTTCGCGCTGGACGAGCCCGTCCGGCGGGACGTGGCCGACCGCGTCGTGGACCCGGTGGTGTGCTCGGCCTGGCGCATCCCGCCGTACCGCCACGACGACCACGCCGCTGCCCTGGTCGGCCTCGCGGTCCTGGGGTACGGCCGCGGGTCACGCCTCGCGCGGGCGCTGACGATGGACCAGCAGCTGGTCTCGCCGTCCGCCCGCTTCACCAGCGGCACCGACTTCGTCGTCGGGGCCGCGATCGGCCTGGGCCGCTTCGAGGCCCGGTCGGGCGTCGACGCCGACCAGGTGAGCGCGGCGGTGCTGGCGGAGTTCCAACGACTGGTCGACGAGCCGCCGGACCTCGAGGAGGTCCAGCGGGCGCAGGCCCTGTTCGCCGTGGACTGGATGGAGGCGCTCGGGGACGTGTCGCAGCGCGCGGACGCGATCTCCCGGATCACGCAGCTGACCGGTGACCCCCGCCACGTCAACGACGAGCTGGACGGTGTGCTCGGCGTGACCCCGGACGACGTCGCGCGCGTGGCCGCCGAGGTCCTGGCCCCGGAGGCCGGCCTGCTGCTGCGCTACGTGCCCGAGGAGACAGCATGACCACGCTCGTGACCGACCGCCCGACGCCGGGGACGACGCCGGCCTGGCAGTTCCCGGCCGTGGAACGGCACCGTGCCGAGGGTGTCGAGGTCGTCGCCGCCCACCTGCGCGCGCGGCCGCTGGTCAACGCCGTGGTCGTGCTCGGCGTGGGCGCCAACGCTGACCCGGCCGGCCGCGAGGGGCTCGCCGCCCTGCTCGGCAGCGCGGTGCTGCGGGGGGCCGGCGGACGGGACGAGCACGCGCTGGCCGTCGCCTTCGAGCGGGTCGGGGCCGTCCCGAGCGTCGCGGTGCGCTTCGAGCGGACCGAACTGTCGCTGGAGGTGCCCGGCACGCTGCTCGGCGAGGCCCTGGCGTTGGTCGCCGACGTGCTGCGCAACCCGGCACTGGCGACCGACGAGGTCCTGCGGGTCCGCGACGCACGCGTCGACCGGCTGCGTGCGCGCACGACCGACACCGGCTTCCGCGCCGGTCGGGCCGCCGGCCGCAACCTCTGGACCGACGACACCCGCTGGGCGGTGCCGAGCAGCGGCTCCGCGGCGTCGCTGGCCGCCGTCGAGCACGGGCACGTGGTCGACCTGCACCGCAGCGGCTGGGCCACCGCGCCCGTCTCGGTGGTCGTGGCGGGTGACCTCCGTGGGGTCGACCTCGTGGCCGCGGCGTCGCCGCTGACCGGCGGGACCGCCGCGCCGGCCGACGTCCGCGTCACGCCGAGCGCAGCGCTCGACAGCGCTCGCGTGCACCTCGTGGACGTGCCGGGTGCGGTCCAGTCCGTGCTCGACGTGCGTGCCCCCGGACCGGCCTTCGGGGCCGGCGACGAGGCCGCGCTCGACGTCGCGGCGACGGCCCTGTTCGGGTCCTTCTCGTCGCGCCTCAACCTCCGCCTCCGCGAGGAGCTCGGCTACACGTACGGCGCGTCCGGTGGCTTCGTGCGGCTGCGCGACGGCGGGTGGGCGCGGGCCGGCTGCTCGGTCCGCACCGAGGTCACGGCCGACGCCGTGCGCGAGCTCGTCGAGGTGCTGCGCACCACGGTGGAGGAGGGCCTCGACGACGACGAGGTCGCGCAGGCGCGGGAGAACCTGGTCCGCAAGTTCCCGGTCCGTTACGACGGCCCCGGGGCCGTCGCCGGGGCACTGGTCCGCCGCGTCCACAACGACCTCGACGACGACGAGCGCGACCGGCGTCTGGCCGAGCTGCGCTCCGTCGACACGGCGCAGGCGACGACCGCGCTGCGGGAGGCACTGGCCACCGATCGCCTCGCGATCACCGTCGCGGGGGCCGCCGACGAGGTGCGTGACGGCCTGGCCGACCTCGACCTCGGCGGGGTCACCGACGTCGAGTGACGCGGCCGCATGCGGGTGGCGTCTCAGTCGTTGGAGCGTCGTAGCGCCTCGCGCAGCGACACCCGGTTGCGCACCGACAGCGCAGCGCCCGCGTGGACCCGTGCCGCGACCGGGACGAGGACCGCTGTGGTGGCCAGCACACCGAGCGCGGCCACGCCCATGCGCAGCGGCGTCGCCGTGCCGAGCGCGATCGTCAACGGCTGGTAGATCGGTGCGACGGGTGGCAGCATGCCGCCGACGGTGGCGGCCACGCCGTCCGGGTCGGCGATACCGAGCTGCGCCACGAACAGGGACCCGACCAGCAGCACGATCGGCAGGGCCATGGCCGTCTGGAGGTCCTCCACCTTCGCCACCACGGCCGCGGTGAGGGCGAACACCGTGGCGTACATCGCGTAGCCGAGCAGGAACCACAGCCCGCCGGCGACGATCGTCGGGACGGCGCCGGCCGGGACCTCGGCCCGGTCGGCGAGCTGCAGCGCGAGGAGCGCGGTCCCGCCCAGCAGCACGATCTGGGCGAGGCCCAGCAGTCCCAGGCCGAGCAGCTTGCCGCCGAGCAGGTGGACCGGCCGGACGGCCGCCAGCAGCACCTCGATGACACGTGACTGCTTCTCCTGGACCAGCCCCTGGGCGACCTGCTGGCCGTAGAAGATCAGCAGGCCGTACAGCACGAAGGTGACCCCCAGACCGGTGAACAGGACGGCTTCGTCGACGTCGTCGACCGACGTGGCGTCCCCGACCCGCTCGACCGCCAGCGGGGACGGTGCGAGCAGGTCGGTCCGGTCGGCGGGCGGCACGCCCGCCTCGGCGAGCGCCGCGTCCAGCAGGGCGACGCGACGGGCGCCCTCGAGCAGGTTGGTGAGCCGGCCGTCGGGCTCCTCACGGGTCGCGACGGTGTCGGCGTCGAGGAACGCGACGTCGGCCTCCTCGTCGGCGACGAGCGCGGCGGCCGCGTCGGCGTCCGGTGCCGTGCGCACCTCGACGTCGTAGTCGAACGCGTCGCCCTGGGCGCTCGCGATGGCCGCGATCGCCGCACCCGTGTCGTCGACCGTGACCAGGCGCAGCTCGTCGGGCCCGCCGTCGGCCAGCAGCGTCGGGATCGCGACGCTCGCGACGACCAGCGCCAGCAGGATCCCGTTGGTGACGAGGAAGGCCTTCGAGCGGACCTTCTCGAGCAGCTCACGGCGGAGGATCAGCGTCGTCGGGCTCACGAGGTCGCCTCCCGGTAGAGCTCGGCGAGCGACGGGACGACCCGGCCGAAGTGCCGGACCCGCCCGCCGGACCGTGCCCGGTCCAGCAGCGCCTGGTCGTCGGCGTCCTCGGTGAGCGTGAGCACGACCCCGTCCTGCGTCTCGGTGACCGCGGTCACGCCCGGCAGGGCGCGCCAGTCGGGCGCGGTCCCCTCCACGACGACGCGCAGCCGCCGGCCGGCGCGCGCCGCGCGGAGCTCCTCGATGCCACCGTCCGCGACGATGCGGCCGTCGGCGATGATCGTGACGTGGTCGCACAGCCGCTCGACGAGCTCGAGCTGGTGGCTGGAGAACAGGACCGGCACACCGCGGTCGGCCTGCTCGAGGAGCAGCTCGGCCATGACGTCCGCGGCGACCGGGTCGAGGCCGCTGAACGGCTCGTCGAGCACCAGCAGGTCCGGCTCGTGCACGAGCGCCGCGGCGAGCTGGACCCGCTGCTGGTTGCCGAGGCTCAGCTCCGTGGTCGGGTCCTGCGCCCGGGCGGTCAGGCCGAGCCGCTCCAGCAGTGCGTCGCTGCGCGTGGCTGCCGTGCTCGCGTCCATCCCGTGGAGCCGGGCCAGGAAGACCACCTGGTCGCGCACGCGCATGTCCGGGTAGAGGCCGCGCTCCTCGGGGAGGTAGCCGATCCGGGCCCGTTGGGCCGCCGTCACCGGCTCGCCGTGCACCCGGACCGTGCCGGTGTCCGCGCGGTCGATCCCGACCACGATCCGCATCGTGGTCGTCTTCCCGGCGCCGTTCGCACCCACGAACCCGTGGAGCGAACCGGGGCGCACCTGGAACGACACCCCGGCGAGGGCGTGGACGGCACCGAAGCTGCGGTGGAGGTCGGTCACGACGAGACCGGGTCCGGACACGGGAGCACCACACGGGAGGGGGCCGGGACCATAGTCGGGTCGTCGCAGGGCATCGGTAGCGTCGGACGTGTCCGTTGCACCCTGCGCCCGAAGGGCCGTCGTCCGTGCCGTCCACGATCGATCTCACGGGTGCCCTGCGCACCCTCACGGGGCGCCCTGACGCCGAGCTGCGCGACGACCAGGAGCGCGCCATCACCGCCCTCGTGGACGACCGTGACACGGTCCTGCTGGTCCAGCGCACCGGCTTCGGCAAGTCCGCCGTCTACTTCCTGGCCTGCCGGGCGCTGCGGGCGGCCGGTGCAGGGCCGACGCTGCTCGTGTCGCCCCTGCTGGCCCTGATGCGTGACCAGCTGCGCGCCGCCGAGGAGGGTGGGCTGCGGGCCGCACGGCTCGACTCGACCAACGTCGACGACTGGGACGAGGTCCTGCGAGCGCTGGACGAGGACGAGCTCGACCTCCTCGCGGTCGGTCCGGAGCGGCTGGCCCACCCGCTGTTCGTCGAGCGCGTCCTCGAACCGCACCTGGAGCGGCTCGGCCTGCTCGTGGTCGACGAGGCCCACGCCGCGAGCGCCTGGGGGCACGACTTCCGCCCCGACTACCGCCGGATCGGCGACCTGCTCGAGCAGCTGCCGGAGGGGACGCCGGTGCTGGCCTGCACGGCCACCGCCACCGACCGCGTCGTGGAGGACCTGGCCGAGCTGCTCGACCTCACGCCCGACCGCGTCCTGCGGGGCCCGTTGGACCGCCGCTCGCTCCGGCTGCGCGTCGTGGAACGTGCCAGCACCGCCGAGCGGGTCGCATGGCTGGCGGCGTGGGCGCTCGCCCACCATGCGGCCGGCACCAAGACGATCGTGTTCTGCCTCACCACGGCGGACGCCGACCTGCTGGCCGACGCGTTCGCGGACGCCGGCCACCCCGCCGTCGCGGCCTACCACGGCCGCCTGCCGACCGAGGAGCGCGAGGCCCTCGAGGACGACCTCGCCACGGGTCGCCTGCGCTGCCTCGTGGCGACCTCGGCGCTCGGCATGGGCTACGACCTGCCCGACCTCGGCGCCGTGGCGCACTACGGCGTGCCGCCGACGCTGCTCGACGTCTACCAGGCCATCGGTCGTGCCGGTCGCGCCCTCGACGAGGCCGAGGTCGTGGAGGTCCCGACGCCGCAGCAGACCGCGATCTGGCAGTGGTTCGACCAGGTCTCGCTGCCGTCGGACGACGCCATCGCCGGCGTCGTCGCCGCGTTGTCGCCCGACGACCCCACGTCGATCCCGGCGCTGGAGGCACACGTGCCGCTGGCGCGCAGCCGACTGGACACGCTGCTGAAGGTGCTGGCCGTCGACGGCGTGGTCGAGCGGGTCCGGGGCGGCTTCCTCGCCACCGGCACCCCGTGGCAGCCCGACCCCGCCCAGCGCCGTGCGCTGCAGCGGGCGCGGGCGGACGAGCACGCCGAGGTCGAGCGGTGGCTGGCGACCGACGAGTGTCGCATGGCGGCACTGTTGCGCGCGCTCGACGACGAGCACGCGCCCGACCGCTGCGGCCGCTGTGACAACTGCCGGGCAGCGTTCGACGAGCCGGACGTCACCGACGACCTGCGCACGGCGGTGGCGCGCCGGCTGGCGGACACGCCCGTCGAGCTCCCGGTCCGCAAGCAGTGGCCACCGCGGCTCGCGGAGGTCGCCGGCACGGCTGCCGAGTTCGACGGCGAGGCCGCCCGTGGCCGCATCGGTGCCCTCGGGATGGCGAGTGGACGGGCGCTCGGTCGCGAGGGGGACGGCGTCACCGACGACCTGCTCGCCGCGGCGATGACGACCCTCGACGACGACGGCACGCTCCACGCCGAGCTCGCCACGCAGGCAGTGCGGCTGCTGTCGCGCTGGGACTGGGACCGACGCCCGACCGCGGTGACGGCCGTGGCCGACGGCTCGGGGCACGGGCGACTCGGGGCCGCGCTCGCCGACCACCTGGCCGAGGTCGGGCGACTCGGCCGCGTCGAGGACGTGCCCAGCGACGAGCCGCTCGTGGTGGCCGAGGAGCGCGGCAACTCCGTCCAGGTCGCGGCAGCCCACCTGCGGGCGATCCGGACCGTGCCCGACGTGGCTGGCGAGGACGTGCTGGCGGTCCTGCCGCTGGCCGGGACCGGGTGGGCCCCGACCGTCGTCGCCGCACGGCTGCGCTCCGCCGGCGCACGCAGCGTCGTCGTGCTGACGCTGACGGCGCGCGGCTGACGGCGCCGACGTCCTACGCTCGCGCACGAGCCGGCGCGGGCGGGAACGCCCGTGGTGTGCGCTGCGTTGTCCCAGTCCGCCGAGATCGTGAGGCCCGTGGACACCACGACCACCTGCTACCGCCACCCCGACCGGGAGGCGCCGCTGCGCTGCACGCGGTGCGACCGACCGATCTGCCTCGACGACGCCGTCGACGCACCCGTCGGGTTCCTGTGCCCTGACGACGCGCGGCAGTCCGACCGCGTCAGGCGGGTCACGGCGGCCGCACAGGGGAACGTCACGAAGGTGCTGACCGGCCTCCTCGTCGCGGTCTACGTGCTGCAGCAGGTGGGGCTGGGTGACCTCACCCAGCGCGGCCTGACCTTCGGACCGCTCGTCGCCGAGGGGGA
Organism: uncultured Actinomycetota bacterium; assembly: GCA_964389945.1. Classification (GTDB taxonomy): domain Bacteria; phylum Actinomycetota; class Nitriliruptoria; order Nitriliruptorales; family Nitriliruptoraceae; genus JBFGFG01. The sequence goes on along the minus strand of CAYMGL010000004.1, from coordinate 11,267 downwards.
GTGGTGGCGGCTGCTCAGCGGTGGCTTCCTCCACGGCGGCCTGCTGCACATCGGCTTCAACGGCTACCTGCTCTACCAGCTCGGGATGATGCTCGAGCCGGCCCTGGGCCGTGCGCGCTTCCTCGCGATCTACGCCGCCGGGCTGGCCGGTGGCAGCGCCGGTGTGATGCTGCTGTCGTGGGACGCGCCGACCCTCGGCGCCTCGGGGGCCGTCTTCGGGCTCATGGGGGCGGCGATGGTCCTGCTGCGGCGGCGCGGCATCAACCCGTGGCAGACGTCGATCGGCTCCCTCGTCCTGCTCAACCTGGTGATCACCTTCGTGATCCCACGGGTCTCGATCGGTGGGCACATCGGCGGTCTCGCCGGCGGAGCGCTGGCCGCGGCCGCGATCGTGGCGACCGACGACCGGGCCAGCGGCACCACCGCATGGCTGGTCGCCGGCGCGCTGTTCGCCGTCGCGTTCGGTGCTGGCGTCGCGGGGCCGCTGCTCCCGGCGATCCCGCTCCTCGGCTGAGTCGATGACCGACCGGCCCGGGCGGTCGGGCTCCGGGTCCTAGCCTCGCGGTGGAACCGTCCCCCGAGCACGAGCAGGAGACCGTGGTGCAGCCGTTGCTGGCAACGATCGTCGACCTCCCCTTCCTTGGGGAGACGGACGTCACCGCCTACATCGGCGGCGGTCTGCGGATCCTGCTGATCATCGTCATCAGTGCGATCGTGGTCAGTCTCGGCAAGCGCCTCGTGAACCGGGCGGTCGACCGCGTCCGTGAGCCCGAGGGTGGCCCGTTGGGCCGGCTCCGGCACCGTGACCAGCTGTGGGACGCCGACGTCCGTGAGGACGGCATCGCCCACCAGCGCCGCATCCGGCGTGCCGAGGGGCTCGCGTCGGTCGGCAAGAGCCTGATCAGCGTCGTGGTCTGGACGCTGTCGGTGTTCACCATCCTGGCGACGGTCAACATCAACCTGGGGCCGTACATCGCCGGTCTCGGCATCGTCGGCGTCGCGCTCGGCTTCGGCGCGCAGGACCTCGTCAAGGACTTCATCAGCGGCATGTTCATGCTGCTCGAGGACCAGTACGGCGTCGGTGACATCATCGACTCGGGCGAGGCCTCCGGCGTGGTCGAGGGGATCAGCCTGCGCACGACCCGCATCCGGTCGGTCGACGGGACGCTCTGGTTCGTCCCGAACGGGGAGATCCGACGTCTCGGCAACATGAGCCAGGACTGGGCGCGGGCGCTGCTGGACATCGGCGTCGCCTACGACACCGACACCGACCACGCCGGCGCGGTGATCGAGCGGGTCGCGTGCGACATGGCCGAGGAGGAGGCGTTCGCGGACAAGTTCCTCGACACGCCGCAGGTGTGGGGCGTGGAGCGACTGGCCGCCGACTCGATCGACATCCGGCTCGTCATCAAGACCACGCCCGGCGACCAGTACGGCATCGCCCGGGAGCTGCGTCGTCGCATCAAGCTGGCCTTCGACGCGGAGGGCATCGAGATCCCCTTCGCCCAGCGGACGCTGTGGATCCGCAGCGAGCAGGGCGACGCCAACCCGTTCGACCTCACCGACGACGAACCGGCGGACGAGGACGCACCGGCCGCGACCGACTGAGTCAGCCGAGCGCGGCGACCGCGCCCACGAGCAGCGCCACGAGGCCCGCGCCGGCGACGAACGTGCGACCGACCAGCCAGGGGCGTCCCATCGCCCACGGCACCAGACCGGCCCAGCCACCGCCCATCACCGCCGCCCCGGCCACGAGCGCCGCCGCCAGCCACGGCCGTGGCTGCGGCTCCGCGCACGTCACGAGACAGCCGTCCGCCGCCACGAGCGCGAAGAAGGCGAACGAGAACACCACCGGCAGCGCGAGCAGTGACAGCCCTGCGACGACGACCCAGCGGCCGCGTTCGGGCAGGGACGGGCCGTCGGGGTCGGTCGGGTCGCTCACGCGATCCCCAGGGTCTCCTCGAGCGCGGTCAGGCTGTCCTCGATGTGGTCGATCATCCGCTGCATGCGTGGGACGGCCTTGCGGTCCGCGGTGATCCCGAACTCGAAGTTGCCCGCGTACGACGTCTGGGTGATGTTGAGCGCGTACCCGTCGAACAGCAGCGACACGGGGTACATCCCGTCCAGCCGCGCCCCGTTCCAGTAGAGCGGCTCGTCGGGACCCGGCACGTTGCTGATGATGACGTTGAACATCGGCGGGATCTGACCGGCCGTGCCGGTCACCTGCCCGGCCAGGACCGGGCCGAACAGCAGCGTGCCGTACGTGGCCAGCTGCGACCGCGTCATCGACCGCATCCGCGCCTTGGCCTTGTCCATCGAGGCCTTCACCCGCTCCAGCCGCAGGGCGGGGTCGGCCGTGTCCGTCGCGAGCGTCGTCAGCGTCGCGGACAGGGCGTTGCCGTCGTCGGGGCCGTCCGCGGGTCGGACCGACACCGGCACCAGCGCCGTCAGCGAGGCCTCGGGCAACTCCCCGCGGTCGTCGAGGTAGCGCCGCAGCGCACCACTGCAGACCGACAGCACGACGTCGTTGATCGTCGCGTCACCGGCCTTGGCCGCGTGGCGGAACCGGTCCATGGCATAGGACTGGGCCACGAACCGGCGCGATGCGCTCAGGCGCGTGTTGAAGATCGTGTCCGGCGCCGGGTAGTGCACCTCGCTGCGGTTGGAGACGCCGCGGAGCACCTGCTGGCTGACCGTCGACGTCAGCTTGAAGTTCGAGGTCGCGGCCGTCACGGCCGAGCCGATCAGGCCGGTGGGCGACGGGTCGATGGAGCGCTGGCTGCCCTTGCGGATCTTCGACCGGGTGGGTGCCGCGGCGGCCGGGTCCACGGCCCAGGGCGGGACCATGTCGCGGCGGTCCGGGTCGTGCGTGAACGACTGCGTCAGCTGCCGCATGGCGGCGACGCCGTCCATCAGGGCGTGGCTGGCGCGCCAGTACAGCGCCACGCGACCGTCGGCGAGGCCTTCGATGAAGTGCGCCTCCCACATCGGGCGGTGGCGGTCAAGCGGCGGTGTGTGCAACCGGCTGACGAGGCTCAGCAGCTCACGGATCCGGCCGGGACGGGGCAGCGCCAGGTGGCGGACGTGCCACAGCAGGTCGGGGTCGTCGTCGGTCACCCACGAGTAGGTGCCGAGCAGGCCGTGCGGTCGGGCCAGCTTGAGGTCGAAGGGGCTGCGCAGCTCGTGGTGCTGCAGCGCCCCCGCGATGGTCTCGTCGATCCATGCGCTCGCGTCGGACTGGCTGCCGTCCGCCTCGGGCGGCAGCTCGAACAGCATCAGCCCACCCACGTGGGTCGGGTGCTCCGGTGCCTCCGCGAGGAGCCACCCGGCGTCCATCAGCGGCAGGGCGCCGTTGAAGGGGTTCAGGTCAAGCAGGCCCACGCCGTGCTCCCGGCTCGCGGTGGCCGACGACGGTACCGCCGGGTGGTGGTCGGTCGGATCCGTGCGATGGTCGCGCGCGTCAGTCGCTGGCGCCCGGCTGGTCACCGCTGGGTGCCCAGGCGTTGGCGTCCCGGGCCTGCTCGCCGGCGTGGTAGCTCGACCGGACCAGCGGCCCGGACTCGACGTGGTCGAACCCGAGCTCCTCCTCGCCGTACCGACGGAACTCGTCGAAGCTCTCGGGCGTCACGTAGCGGTCCAGCGCGAGGTGCTGCGCCGATGGCTGCAGGTACTGCCCGATCGTCAGCGTGTTGACGCCGGCGGCACGCAGGTCGCGCATGCACTGCTTGATCTCGTCGTCGGTCTCGCCCATCCCGGCGATGAGGTTGGACTTGACCGCCGTGGTCGCCGGGAACAGCTCGCGTGCGAGGGCGAGGAACTCGAGGCCCCGGTCGTAGTCGAAGCTGGGACGGATCACGGGGAAGAGCCGGCGCGTGGTCTCGAGGTTGAACGCGAACACGTCCGGCTCGGCCTCCACGACCTGGTCGAGCGCGGCGCGCCCCTTCGCGGGGTCCATGCCGTAGCCGAAGTCGCTGGGCAGCACCTCGATGCCGACGTCCGGGGTGCGGGCCCGGATCTGGCGGATCGTCTCGGCGACCAGCCATGCACCGCCGTCGTCGAGGTCGTCGCGCGCGACCATCGTGACCACGGTGAAGCGCAGGCCGAGGTGCTCGACGGCCTCGGCGACGCGACGCGGCTCGTCCCGGTCGTAGCCCTGTGGCTTGCCCGTCTTGATCTGGCAGAACCCGCACCGACGGGTGCAGTCCTCGCCGCCGATGAGGTAGGTCGCCTCGCGCATCTCCCAGCACTCGTAGATGTTGGGACACCGCGCCTCGGAGCAGACGGTGTTGAGCTCCAGGCCCTCCATGAGGCCCTTGACGTCCTTGAACTGCTCGCCCTGGGTGGCCTTGACCTTGAGCCAGTCGGGCTTGCGGCCCTGCTTGACCGTGGTGTCGATCGTGTGGCGGACGACGCCGGCACGCTGGGTGCGCTCACGACCGAGCTGGTCCGCCTTCGACAGCGGTCGCGTGCCGTCTGCCAGGGGGAGGGCGCCGGCGTCACGCAGCAGGGCGGTGGCCTGCTCGGTGATGCTGGACTGGGGCGGTGGTGCCACGACGGCTCCTGGGGTGTGCGGCCCGGGGGGACGAGCGTACGACCGAACCGTGGCCGACGGTCGCGTCACGTCGTGGTCGTGCCGTGCAGCTCGAGGGCGTCGGCGTCCTCCCAGCCGTCGTCGGCGAGGTAGCCGCGCAGCAGGCGGTTGCGGGCGACGTCCTCCTCGGACAGCTCGTGGCGTGCGTCCTCGTCCAGGGGGACGCCCGCCTCGCGCAGCAGCTCGCGGGTCCTGCGCATCCGTTCGTCGCCCGGACCGACGTCGAGCTCCGCGGGTTGGATGAAGGCGTAGCGCAGCGTGTCGAGGAAGTCGTCGATGGTCGCCCGCAGCGGCGCCGTGGTCGTGCTGTGCATCGCGACGTCGTCGTCGACCATGTCGTGGGCCGTCAGCATCTCGTCGACGGCCACCAGCGACGGCCCCAGGGCGGTCGCCCTGGCGCTGCTGTGGAAGTAGTGGATGACCGGGTAGGCGAGGTGGCTCTCGGCCAGCTCGGCGATGCGCGGCGCCAGGGCGATGAGGTGCAGGTCGAGCTTGCCGAGCGTCGCCCCGTCCCATGCGTGCGCGAGCATCTCGGCCGGGGTCCGGCCCAGTGCGGACATGTACATCGCGAGGGAGCGCTTGGACACCACGCCCTGCACGACCGGCAGGACGTACGCGATCGAGAGGCTGAGGGCCGTCAGGCCCGTCATCGCCGCGACCGGCTCCAGCGCCTCGTACAGGCCGGCTGACGGCTGCACGACGCTGGAGCCGCGGCCGATGACGATCGAGGCTGCGTAGCGCACGCTGCCGAGCACGGCGACCGGGGTCCCGTCCTCGACGGCCAGCAGGGTCTCGGGATGGCCGAACACGAGCGCCCATCCGACGATGAGCAGGACCACCCACACCGAGATGATGAGCAGCAGGATGATCGGGCCGCCGGCGACCAGCAGGCGGTCGCTGCCGGTGCGCCGGCGGATGCGCAGCAGCACCGTCCACACCCCGCGTGCGAGCCGTCCCGTCAACGGGCCTGCACCGTGCCCGACCGACACTGCCGTCGCCAGCAGGTCGACGAGGGTCAGCACGACGAGGCCGGCACCGAGCACGGTGGTGAACCACACCATCACGGGCCTCCGGGAGGGGTCGGGGCAGCGTTCCGGACCTGTCACGAGACGGGTCGTCCGACGCCTTCGCAGGCGTCGCTCCGGGGCGCAGGACGGGCGGCCAGCGGCCCCTACGACGCTGGCGCGCACCAGCCGCACGAGATCGGGAGCGGTGTCGATCCGCAGTGGTGCTCTGCGTCATCCAGGTGACCGCAACCTGCGGCGTCCCGGCTCCCGCCGGGCAGACTGATGGGGTCGCGCCAGCGACCTCGACCTGGAGGATCCACGTGAAGTACATGCTGCTGCTGACGCACGACCCGGCCATCGAGACCGAGCCGGCCCCGAACGAGGCCGCGCAGATGAAGCCCTGGATCGAGTACTCCGAGCGACTGCGCGAGGCCGGTGCGTTCGTGGCCGGTGACCCGTTGGCGGGGGTCGACACCGCCACGACCGTCCGTGTCCGGGAGGGCGAGCGACTGCTGGCCGACGGCCCGTTCATCACCTCCAAGGAGCACCTGATCGGCTACTACATCGTCGACGTCGACGACCTCGATGCGGCGCTGGACTGGGCAGCCCAGGTGCCCAACGTGACGTACGGCGCCGTGGAGGTCCGCGCGATCCCGGAGATGGAGCACTGACCCACGACGACGCCCGGCGGACGCTGGAGCGCACCTTCCGCGAGGACCGTGCTGCGGTCCTCGCGGTCCTCGCGGCCCGGTTGCGTGACCTCGGTGCGGCGGAGGACGCCGTGCAGGAGGCGTTCGTCGCAGCGGCCCGCACGTGGCCGCGCGACGGCGCACCGGACGAGCCCAGGGCCTGGCTGCTCACGGTCGCCTGGCGACGCGCGCTGGACGGCACGCGCCGGTCGGCGGCCGAGCAGCGTCGGGTCGACGCCGCCGCGCTGGAGCTGCGTCGCGCCGGTCCGCCGCCGGTGACCGGTGGTGGGGCCGAGCTGCTCGGCCTCGTCGCCGGGTGCTGCCACCCGGCCCTGTCGCTGGAGGCGCGGATCGCCCTGACGCTCACGTGCGTGGTCGGCTTCACGACCGAGGAGGTGGCCGCCGCGACGCTCGTGCCGACCGCGACCGCGGCCCAGCGGATCGCACGGGCGAAGCGCAAGCTGCGCGACACGAACGCGTCGCTCGCGCCACCGCCGCCCGAGCGGCTCGGGGAGCGGCTCGACGCGGTCCACCACGTCGTCGTCGCGCTCGTCACCGCTGGCCACACCGCCCCGGTCGGTGACCGGGCCGGGCGGCCCGAGCTGCTCGTGGAGGCGGTCTGGCTGGCCCGCCTCGTGCACCGGCTCGTGCCGACGTCGCCGGGGGCCGCCGGGGTGCTCGCGCTCGCGCTGCTGACCAGCGCCAGATCGGCCACGCGGACCGACGCCGACGGTCGCCCGCTGCGCCTCGTCGAGCAGGACCGGTCCCGGTGGGACCACGACGCCATCGCCGAGGCACGCGACCTGCTGGTCGCCGCCGCCGACCGGGGTCCCCCCGGCCGGTGGTGGCTCGAGGCGGCCGTGGCGCTGGAGCACGCCCGTGCACCCTCGGTCGAGGCGACCGACTGGACCACGGTCGTCGCACTGCTCGAGGCCCTCGAGCACCGCACCGGTCTGCCCACCTACCGCGTGGAGCGGGCCATGGCGGTCGCGGAGGTCGACGGCCCGGCGGCGGGGCTCGCCGTGCTCGCCGACGTGGACCGGGCCGCGCTCGCGAGGTGGCCGTCCCTGCATGCGGCCGAGGGCGACCTCCTGGCGCGGGCCGGCGACGTGGTCGCGGCCCGCGGCGCCTGGGAGCGCGCGCTCGAGCACACCCGGCAGCCGGGGATGCGCCAGCGGATCACCGAGCGCCTCGACGCGCTGGGATGAGGGTCGGCGCTCGCCGCTGGGTCAGAGCTCGCAGACCGCGATCGATGGCGCGTCCCGCCGCGCCTTCTCGGTCGCCGTCGTCAGGTCGCCGAGCTGGGTGTAGGCGCCGCCGTCGAGGTCGACCGCGAGCTCGTCCGCGAGCGCCGGGGTCAGGCGTTCGACGAGCTGCTTGGAGGCGAGGATCTGTCCCCTGGCCGCGCACGGTTCGATCCGCGCGGCGTCGTTGACGTCGTCGCCCAGCGCGGTGACCTCGGTGCGCCCGACCGTCGAGATGAGCCCGACGTACAGGTTCGACCCCCAGTGCAGGCCGAAGCGCATCGTGAGCTCGTCGGGGGCGAGGCCGGATCGTCCCGCGACCTCGGGCATCGCTGCCCGGACCGCGCGGGCTGCTCGGATGCACGCCCCGGCGGCCTCGGCCTCGGATCCGAGGTGCTCGGCGAGGAAGAACGCGACGACCCCGTCGCCACCGTGGCGGCCCGTGATGCCGCCGGCGTCGACCACGCAGGCGTCCGCGATGCGGGTCAGGCGCCGTCCGAGCGAGAAGTAGCTGGGGGTGGACAGCCGCTTGGCCAGGGCGGCCGAGCCCACGAGGTCGGCGAACAGGATCGCGCCGGGACGTCGACCGGCTGCGGCGACGCGCTGCATGCGGTCGAGGTGCTGGGGGTCGCGCATCGCGCCCAGCACCGCCAGCACCATCATGCTCAGCGCGGGCTTCTGGACGAGTGCCGTCCCGACGACCTCACCCTCGGGACCGTGGACGCGCAGCGCGGTGACGGCCATCCGTGGACGGATCCCGCCGACCCCGAAGCCGTCGTAGGCGAAGGTGATGGCGGCGGCGGTGCCCGGTTCGGTGATCCGGTCGACGGTGTCGGCGAGCCGGGGATCGACGAGCGATCGGAGCCGGTCCCGCCCGCCGCCGAGGTCCTGCACGACCCAGCCGCCGAGGTGCTCCAGGTGCGCGCGTGCGAAGTCCATGGCGATCGAGCCGACGGGCAGCGCAGCGAACCGCTCCATCGACGCCCGCCCGAACAGGAAGGCGCCGGCGTGCTCGGAGGGGGCGTCGACCAGGAAGCCGCCTGCCGCCGCCGACGCCTCGGTCTCGAAGACGATCCGCCAGTCGCGGTCCACGACCGTCCCGAAGTGCCCTGCCTCGTCCAGCGCCGCGGCGACCTCCGCCAGCCACCGGCGGGCCGGCGGCAGCGCCTCGTCGTCCCGCCGGGTGCTGGTCATGGCCCGAGGCTAGGGCGCAGGGCGGCGGCCCCGCCCCTCGACCGACGGAGGGATCGCGGGCTCGTAGGCTGCGCACGCCGACACGGAGCTGCCATGGCGACCCGGGACGACCTGCTCCACACCGCTGTGGACGGCTACTGCCGCGCGCTGCACACCACGGACGTGGACCTGCTCGACGCGGTGTTCCATCCGGCCGCGAGCCTCTTCGACGTCGACGAGGGCGACGTGCGCGTCGATCCCTACTGGGCCTGGCGCAGGGACGTCGACGCACGACCGGACCCCGCGTCGGCCGGCCTCGACCGCGACGACGAGGTCCTCGACGTGCTGTGGCTCAGCGACGATGCCGCCACCGTGTCGCTGCGCATCCGGATCTTCGACGAGGTGTTCGTCGACCACCTGCAGTTCGTCAGGGACGGCGGCCGCTTCCGCGTCGTGGCCAAGACCTGGCACCTGGAGCAAGTGGCGAGCACCTGATCGTCACGGGACGTCGGTGCGGACCTCGACGTCGGTGGCGTACAGGTCGGCGAGGAGGTCGGCGGTGGCCGCGGCGACCTCGGGGACGGTGACGTCCGCGCCGAGCCCGGCGAGCGTCCCGACGGTCTTGTCCTCGTCGGTGATGCCACAGGCGACGATGCCGTTCCAGTGGCTCATCGAGGGTGTGACGTTGGTCGCCCAGCCGTGCTGCGTGACCCAGCCGTCGCTGACGCGGACGCCGATGGCCGTCACCTTCTCGTTGCCGACCCAGACGCCGGTGTAGTCGGGGATCCGCGCGCCGGTCAGGCCGTAGCCCGCCAGCAGGCGGATGTTCAGCTCCTCCAGCGCGCGCACGTGGTCGACCACGCGTGGGCCGTCCAGCTGCAGGATCGGGTAGCCGACCAGCTGGCCGGGGCCGTGGTAGGTCACGTCACCGCCGCGGTCGACGTCGACGACCTCGATGCCGTGCTCGGCCAGCTCGGCGTCGGAGAACAGGATGTTCTCCCGCTTCGCCTGCTTGCCCATCGTGTAGGTGGGCCGGTGCTCGAGCAGCAGCACCGTGTCGCCGACCTCGCCGGCGGCGCGGCGGGCGACGAGGTCGCGCTGCCACCGCCAGGCGAGGCGGTAGGGGACCGGGGCACCCCCGGTGCGGTCGACCACCGTGATCGGTGCGTCCCCGTCCGCACGCAGGTCGCGTGGGGCGGTCCGGGGACGCGCCGTGGTCACAGGCCCAGCTCGCTGCGGAAGTCGTGGTTCTCGAGCACCCACTTGAGGTCCTGGAGGAACCGGGCGGCGTCGGCGCCGTCGAGTGCCATGTGGTCGTACGACAGGCAGGCGTACATCATCCAGCGGATCGCGATCGAGTCGCCGAAGTTGTCGCTGACGACGACCGGTCGCTTCTCGACCGCGGCGGCACCGAGGATGCCGACCTCCGGCGGGTTGAGGATGGGCGTGTCCATCAGCGTGCCCATGGACCCGGTGTTGGTGACCGTGAAGGTCCCGCCCGAGATCTCGTCCGGCTTGACCTGCTTGTTGCGGGTGCGGCCGGCGAGGTCCGCGATTGCCTTGGCCAGCCCCGTGATCGTGAGGTCCTGGGCGTCCTTGATGTTGGGGACGAGCAGGCCACGGTCGGTGTCGACGGCGAGCCCCAGGTTGATGTAGCGCTTGAACGTCGCCTCGCCGGACTCCATGTCCAGCGTGGAGTTGAGCACGGGGTGGCGCGGGAGGGTCATCGCGACGGCCCGCATGATGAACGGGAACGGCGACAGCGACACGCCCTCGCGCGCCTTGAAGGCGTCCTTCACCGCGGCGCGGACGTTCATGACCGCGGTCATGTCGATCTCGACGATCGCGGTGAGCTGCGCCGTGGTGTCCAGCGAGTTCTTCATGCCGTTGGCGATGGCACGACGGACGCGGCTGATCGGCTCGGTGACCTGACGGTCCCCGCCGAAGTCCACCTGCTTGGTACCGGGCGTCGGACGCTCGGACGCGCCCGACCCGGGAGCGCTGCCCGTCGGTGCCGGTGGCGGCGGTGGCCCGCCGGCCGCTGCCTGCTGGCCGCCGCCGGCCGCCGCCTGCGGTGCCGCGGCCTGCTCCTGCGGCCCGGCCTCGACGGCCTTCTCGGCGTCGGCCCGGGTGATGCGACCACCCGGTCCGGTGCCCTGCACCTGCTCGACCGGGATGCCGGCGTCGCGGAGCATCTTGCGCACGAGCGGCGAGGTCAGCACGCCCTCACCGGCCGACACGTCCGTCGAGCCGCCGCCCCCGGCGGGCTCCCGCGTCGGTGCCGACCCCGGGGGGCTCCCGACATGGTCGTCAGCACCCGCGTCGTCGTCGGCTGCCGCAGCGCCGCTGTCGTCCGCCGCGGTCGTGTCGCCGGTGGCGTCCTGCGCGTCCGCGCCGTCGGCCTGGTCACCGGTCGCGTCACTGCCCTCGTCACCGCCGCCCGACGCGCCGTCGCCGTCGCCGATGACGACGATGACGTCGCCGACGGCGATGGTGTCGTCGACGTCACCGCGCAGCTCCTGGATGGTGCCGGCGACGGGGGAGGGGATCTCGGTGTCGACCT
>CAYMGL010000003.1:0-32576 GCA_964389945.1 uncultured Actinomycetota bacterium | reverse complement strand
GGCCGAGGACGCCGTCCTCGGCGTGTTCTGCCGCCGCTGGGGCGTGCCCCTGGTCGACGGCGGCACCGTGCGACTGCCCCGCGTCGTCGGGCAGGGCGTGGCGCTCGACCTCGTCCTCACCGGCCGTCCCGTCCACGCCGACGAGGCGCTCCGCATCGGCCTCGCGACGCGCGTCGTCGCGGCCGGCACCGCGCGTGACGAGGCCGTGGCGCTCGGGGAACGGCTCGCCGCGTTCCCCCAGGCCTGTCTGCGGGCCGACCTCGCCAGCACCCGCGCGGCCTTCGACCGCCCGCTCGACGAGGCCCTGGTCGCCGAGCACGTCCGCGGCGTGGCCTCCATCCCCGTCGACGCCGGCGGCGGCGACCTCGCCGAGGGGGTGGCGCGCTTCGCCGCAGGGGCCGGCCGCCACGGCGCGGACGGCACGGACGTCTAGCCTGCAGCGACCGACCCGCCAGACAGCCGAGCCGTCCCGAGCCAGTCCATGCCCACCGAGAACCTCACCCGCGACGACGCAGCGGCCCGCGCCCGACTGCTCGACGTGCACGACACCGTCGTCACCCTCGACCTCACGCAGGGCGAGGACACGTTCGGCGTGATCGCCGAGATCACCTTCAGCTCGACCGAGGTCGGCGCCTCGACCTTCCTCGACGCGACCTGCGTCGAGGTCGACGAGGTGGTGCTGAACGGACAGGCCCTGGCTCCTGCCGACGTGGTCCAGGAGACCCGCATCGAGCTGCCACAGCTCGCCGCCGAGAACACGGTCCGCGTCGTGGCGACCATGCCGTACAAGCACGAGGGCAAGGGCCTGCACCGGTTCGTCGACCCCGGTGACGACCTCGTCTACCTCCACAGCCAGTTCGAGCCCTTCGACGCCCACCTCGTCTACCCGTGCTTCGACCAGCCGGACCTGAAGACCACGTTCACGCTGACCGTGGACGCGCCGGACGGCTGGGTCGTGGTCTCCAACGAGCGCTGCACCGAGCGTCCGGCCCAGGGCGAGGCCGGGACGTGGCGGTTCGCCACGACCCCACGGATCTCCACCTACATCACCGCCGTGGTCGCCGGCGCGTACGCCGAGTACCGCTACGACGACACCAGCGACGCGGTCGACGGGGCCGAGCTGCCGATGGCGGTCTACTGCCGCCGCTCGCTCGCGCCCTCGTTGGAGAAGGACCTCGACGAGATCATCGAGGTCACGCGCCAGGGCCTCGACTGGATGAGCGAGGCGTTCGGGCACGAGTACCCGTTCTCGAAGTACGACCAGCTCTTCGTCCCGGAGTTCTCGGCCGGGGCCATGGAGAACCCGGGCTGCATCACGTTCTCCGAGGCGTTCATCTTCCGCAGCAAGGTGACCGACACCCGGCACGAGCGCCGCGGCGAGGTGGTGCTCCACGAGATGGCGCACATGTGGTTCGGCGACCTCGTCACGATGCGCTGGTGGGACGACCTCTGGCTCAACGAGTCGTTCGCGACGTTCATGGCGCTGCTCAGCCAGGCCGAGGCGACGCGCTGGCCCAACGCCTGGGTCACCTTCAGCGACGCCGAGAAGGCCTGGGCGCTGCGCCAGGACCAGCTGCCGACGACCCACCCGGTCGCCGCCGACATGCACGACATCCTCTCGGTGCACCAGAACTTCGACGGGATCACGTACGCCAAGGGTGCGTCGGTGCTGCGACAGCTCGTCGCGTGGGTCGGCCAGGACCAGTTCCTCGCCGGCTGCCGTCACTACTTCCGCGACCACGCGTGGGGCAACGCGACGCTCGCCGACTTCCTGGGTGCCCTCGAGGAGGCGTCGGGCCGCGAGCTCAAGTCGTGGTCGCAGGAGTGGTTGGAGACCACCGGCGTCAACACGTTGCGCCCCGAGGTCACGGTCGCCGAGGACGGCACCTACGCCGAGGTCGCGGTGCTGCAGGAGGCCGACGACGACCACCCGACGCTGCGCCGTCACCGGGTCACGGTCGGCGTGTACGACCGCACCGACGAGGGGCTCGTCCAGCGCGAGCGCGTCGAGCTGGACGTCGAGGGGCCGCGCACCGTCGTCGCCGACCTCACCGGCACCCGCGCCGGCGACGTCGTGCTCTGCAACGACGAGGACCTGACGTTCTGCAAGCTGCGCTTCGACCCGGGCTCCACGGCGGTCCTCACGACCGACCTGCACCGCTTCACGGACCCACTCCCCCGCACGCTGGCCTGGTCGAGCGCCTGGGACGCGCTGCGTGACGGCGAGCTGCCCACCGGGACCTACCTCGAGATGGTCAGCAACAACGTGGCCCACGAGGACGAGGTCGGCGTGCTCGAGCGCCTGCTGCTGCGGGCGCGGTCGGCCATCGACCGCTACGGCGACCCGGCGCAGCGCGACGACCGCATGGCGAGGCTGGCCGACGAGGCCCGCCACCAGGTCGAGACCGCGGCCGCGGGCTCTGACCGGCAGCACGCCTGGGTCCGCCACTGGGTGTCGTGCGCACGGCACGAGACGCACGTGGCCGACGTCCGGCGGTTCCTCGAGGGCGAGCTGTCGTTCCCCGGCGTGACGCTCGACACCGACCTGCGCTGGCACGTCGTCCTGCACCTGGCGAGCGTGGGCGCGGCCGACGCCGGGCTCATCGAGGCGGAGCTCGAGCGCGACCCGACCGACCTCGGCGAGCGCAACGCGGCCTCCGCCCACGCGTCGCTGCCCGTCCGCGACGCCAAGGACGCGGCCTGGGACCGGCTCATGGAGGAGGAGGGCCTGTCGCACACGGTCGGCCGGCAGCTGTGGGGCGGCCTCATGCAGCTGCACCAGCCGGAGGTCCTCGACGGCTTCGACGACGCGTACTTCGACGCGCTCGACGGTGTCTGGGGCGAGCGCAGCATCGACTGGGCGCTGGAGTGGTCCGAGGGGTGCTTCCCGCACCCGCTGGCCTCGCAGGAGCTGCACGACCGCGTCGACGCCTTCCTGGCCGACGACGACGTGCCGGCACCGCTGCGTCGGGTGCTGCTGGAGCAGCAGGACACGCTCGCGCGGACCATCCGTGCACGGGCGGCCGACGCCAGCGCCTGACGACCGCGTCCACCACGCCACGGACGTCGCACGTCCCCGAGGGCGCAGCCGCGTGCAACGTCTGACGCTCCCGGGTGACGTCACACCCCGTCGCTACGGTCGCCGGCGCCCCGCCACCCGAGGCATCGCGTGCTCAGCTTCCTCCTCCTCGCCAGCAGCACGGGCCAGCCGCTCCCTGCGGACGCAGCTGCCCGGTGCGCACGGCTGCCCGTGCGCGACCTCACCTTCGTGCCGACCGCCTCGACGACGTGGCGTTCCTACGAGGGGCACGTCCTGCTGGTCGCCTGGGCCGACGACGCATCCCGCTGGCACGTCGGTGAGCACGGGATCACGCTCGCGACAGGTCGCCCGTGGCCGCGCAGCGGCAGCTTCGAAGCACCCTCGGGGATCGCATTCGAGCTGACCCGACGACTGCCCGAGCCCGAGGACCCCGGTCCCCTCGGCGGCTTCACGGGCGCCGCCACGGTGGTCCGTCTCGGCGCCGACGGCACCGGCCTCGTCGGCACACCGCCGAGCGGCGGCGGGTCGATCCACGTCGCGGACGGCGACGGGGTCGTGGCCGTCTCCGACCGGGCCGGCGTCGCGGCGCTCGGTGCTGGTGGCGCGGCTCGCCGGCACGACCTGCCGGGCCTCGTGCGCGGACTGCTGACGGGTGACGCGACCGCCCACGTCGGCGTCCGGCGCGTGGCCCCCGGCGGTCACGTGTCGGTCCGTGGTCGGCTCGGGGCCGAGGTGCGTGGTGCCGACGGGGACCTCGCAACCGTCCCCACGGGTGCCGACCCGGCCGAGCTTGCCGGCCGCGCGGCCGACGCGATCGTGCAGGTGGTCGAGCAGGTCGTGCGCCAGCCCGGCGACCGCTGGCTCGAGCTGGGTGCGGACCCCGGGTCACTCGTCGTGACGGCCGCCCTCGCCGCGACCGGCGCCACCGGACGCGTGCGCGTGCGCCCGGTCACGCCCGGCCAGCACGAGGCGGCCGGGCGACTGGCGACGCGGCTGGGCGTCGAGCTCGAGTCCCCGCTGCCCGTCGCACGCGGCGGTGCGGCGCTCGACGAGCGCGTGCGCCGCGCCGTCGGCCGGACCGAGGGACAGCTCGCGCCATCGGTGACCGCGGGCGGGCTGCTCGGTGCGGCGCGGGAGGGTGACGGCCTCGTCCTCGCCGCCGTCCCCGGCGGGCCCCTCGCACCCGACCCCGGCGCGACGGCCCGGCGACTGCTGACGTCGCAGGCCTGGACCGACATCGACGCCGGTGACCGCACGTGGTCGGCGGGCCGCGGTCGCACCGTCGGCGACGACGCGACCCGGCACGTGCTGGCGGAGGTCGACCGCCGCGCGAGCCGCCGCCAGGCGGCGGCGTCGGCCCTCGCCGGCGCGGCGACGCTCGTGGACCCGACCGCCCTGCCCGAGGTCACCGACCTCGCGCTCGCCGCCGCCGCGGCGGGCGTCGACCCCGTCAACCTGCTCGTGGACGCCCTCCACCCACCCCTGCTCGCCGTCCGCACGCTGGGCGGCGAGGAGGCGGTGACCGCCGTCGGGGGCGGGTGGCGGACCCTCGCCCCGGTCCTCGAGGCGCACGTGCTGGGACACGGCCGTGACCGGGTGATGGACGTCCTCGACCTCGACGAACTCGCGATGGTCGTGCGCTCCGGGCTCCCGCCGGACGCCGACACGGCGCGCGCACTCGAGGGCGCGCTGGCCCTCGCCGTGTGGGCCGGTGAGCAGGACGTGCACGCCCCGGCCCGGCCGACGCCGCCGTCCACCGCCGCCGAGCTCGAGACGCCCGACGTCGTCCCCACGCTGGTGACCGGGGTCACCTCGCGTTCCCTGCTGGACCTCGCCGGCCTGTCGATCCCGCTCGACGCGGCCGAGGACGACGCCCTGCTCGGTGTCCGGGTGGACCGCGAGGTCCGTGACCTCGTCCACCGCCTGCTCCTCGCGGTGGGCGCGACGCCGGGGCAGCTCCCGGCCGACCTGGACCAGCGCCTGTCGGGGCCGGGGACGGCGCACCTGGTCGCCCCGGCACGGGCACTGCTCGCACGCCGCGGAGGCACCCTGGCAGACCCCCGGCTGGCGCTGACCCTGCCGTTCTGGCGGGCACACGTGGCGACGCCCCGTGTCGTCCTGGTCGCCGAGCGGCCGCCCGACCTCGCCGCCCGCACGAGCGCGCAGCTGCCGTTGCGCGACCTCCTGGGCTGGTGGGTCGACGCGATGACCGCGGCGGCGGCGTCCGGCGCCGACGTGCGCATCGTCGACCCGGGCGACCTCGCGCCCCTCGACGAGGCCGAGGCGACCGGTTGGGACGGGCTCGCCAGCGACGGCGAGGACGCCCCGGACCTCGTCAGGGTCGTCCGGACGGTCGACTCGATCGTCCGCGAGGTGGAGCTCGACGCGGCGCGGCCGCTGCTGCGGACGATCCGACAGGCCCGCGCGAACGAGGCCCCGGCCGTCCGGACGGAACCCGGCCCCGCCACGGCACCGTTGCAGGTCGTGGACGAGCTCTGGGAGCGTGCCGTGGAGGCCGACCGTGCACTCGAGGACCAGCGCGCAGCCACCGCTGCGCTCGAGGAGCGATGTGCCGCCCTCGAGGCCGAGCGCGACGAGCTGCGGGCCCGGTCCGGATTCCGGGCCGCCTGGCAGGTGCTGACGGGTCGTGACGCGTGAGCCGGACGGCACCACTGCCGGACGTCCGTGACCGCCCGGCGATCGAGGCATGGGTCGCCGACCACCTCGGTGACCTGACGCTCGACGCGGACGTCGTCGGCAGCCCCGCCTTCCGCGGCGGGCAGCAGGCCGCCGACGCGGCGCTGGCCGCCCTGGACGTGACCGGCTACCGCCGCGAGCGCAACCAGGTGCTGCCCGTCGAGGACCGCGGCGCCACGCGGATGTCCCCGTGGATCCGCCACGGCCTGCTCCAGCTGCGCACCGTCTGGGACGCGGTGGCCGCTGCCCCCTCCGGCGACCGCAGCAAGTACCGCGACGAGCTGCTCTGGCAGGAGTACGCGCGCCACTGGTACGCCCGGCTGGGCACCCGCACCCGCACCGCCACGCGCAACGAGGTCCCGGTCCACGAGTCCTGGGCGCAACCCTGGCCACGCGGCATGGCCTGCATGGACGCGACCGTGCGTGAGCTCGAACGGGACGGCTGGCTGGTGAACCAGACCCGGATGTGGCTGGCGTCGCAGTGGACCGTCCGGGCCGGCGTTGACTGGCGCGACGGGGAGGAACGCTTCTTCCGCCACCTGCTGGACGGCTCGCGGGCCGCCAACCGCGCCGGCTGGCAGTGGACGACCGGGGCGGGCTCCCACAAGGCCTACGGGTTCAGCCGTTCGCAGGTCGAGAAGCGTGCCCCCTCGTTGTGCCGGTCGTGCGCCCTCGCCGGCGACTGCCCGGTCGAGGACTGGCCCGACGACCCGGACCTCCGCGGCGTGCGCGAGCCGCTCCTGCGGTCCGACCCCGACGTCGCGGCCACCGCAGGACCGGCCACGCCGCTCGTGGACGGCACCCCCGACAGCGTCTGGTTGACCGCCGAGTCGCTCGGTGACGCCGACCCGGCGCTGTCGGCGCACGGCGACCTCCCCGCGGTCTTCGTGTTCGACGCCCCCCTGCTGGCCCGTCTCCGGCTCGCCAGCAAGCGACTGGTCTTCCTGGCCGAGTGCCTCGCGGACCTGGCCGACCGGCGCGAGCTCGAGGTCCACGTGGGCGACCCGGTCGACGTCCTCGCCGGGCGCGCGCTCGCCGTCACGCACGCACCCGTGCCCGGCTTCCGTGACCGCGCGGACCGGCTCACGGTCGTGGCGCGCCACCCGTGGCCGTGGCTCGCCCGGCCGCACGGGGGCCGGATCCAGTCGTTCACGGCCTGGCGCAAGGGCATCGACGTCGGATGACGGCGGCCGGTGTCAGCCCTCGAGTGCCTCGAGGACCGTGTCGGCGATCCCGCGGTGGCCCGCGGTGCTCGGGTGGAACGACCCCCCGGGACGGCCACCGAGGGCCTCGAGGTCGAGACCACCGGGACCGGCACCGAGCTGCGCGAGCAGCTGCGCGACGTCGACGCCGCCCTCGACGACCGTGAGTCCGTTGATCCAGGGCTGGCCCCCGCCGCAGAGGCGGTGGTCCTCGCCGTCGGCCCGACCGGCCACGGCGTCGAGCACGGGGACGTGGCGGACGACGGTCCCGCCGAGCACCTCGTTGGCCGCGGTCACGGCGGCCGCCACCTGCTCGTCCAGGGCGAGCACCACCGCATCGAGCGCGGTGGCGTCGCGGGCACGGAGGCCGTGGCAGCGCTCGACGTAGCGGTCCGGCCAGGCCTCGACCTCACTGAACAGCGCCGGGTAGCCGACCACGACGAGCCGTCCGCCGTCCGCCACCGCCCGCTCGACCACGCGGACGTACACGTCACCCAGCGAGCCGGTCGTCCCGGCCCCGTCCAGCGTGAAGCGGTCCGCCCCACCCAGGTCGGCCACGCGCTGCAGCAGTTCGTCCTGCGTCACGTCACAGCCACGGTCGACCTCGCCGTCGAGGAGCGCGGACCAGCCGGTCTCCGGCAGGGTCTCGGGGGTGGGGGCCTCGTCGAGTCCGGCGAAGC
The DNA here is from genome assembly GCA_964389945.1 of uncultured Actinomycetota bacterium. GTDB lineage: Bacteria > Actinomycetota > Nitriliruptoria > Nitriliruptorales > Nitriliruptoraceae > JBFGFG01. The sequence goes on along the minus strand of CAYMGL010000003.1, from coordinate 24,957 downwards.
CGAGGCAGTCCGCGACGATCTCCACGAAGCCGAGGTCGTTGCCGCCGAGCGTCAGCAGGACCACGTCCGCGGGGGTCGCCGCGTCCAGCTGCGCCTCGCGACCGAGCGGGCCGCCCACGGTGACGTCGGCCACCTCGGCCCCCGAACACGCCAGCAGCTGGAGCTCGGACGCACCCAGTCCATCGGCCACCAGTGCGCCCCAGGACAGGTCGGGCTCGGTGCCGCAGGGGCCGCTCGCGGACGGCAGTCCCTCGCCGGACGCGTAGGAGTCGCCCAGGACGAGCACCGACGTCGGCGCGGCCGCTGCCGCCGGGAGCACACCGACGGCGACCACGAGCAGCAGGAGCAGGCCGAGGCGCCTCACGCGTCACCCCGCAACCGCGCGATCCACGCGACGGCGACGGCGTGCGTCCTGGCGACCTCCGCGATGTGGTCGTCCAGCGCAGGGCCTCCCTGGGTGCAGGCGGCGAGCAGGTCCGCCTTCGCCTGCAGGTCGCCGACCAGCAGCGTGGCCGTCTCGGCGTCCGCGGTGATCGCGAGGCCCGTGAGGACCTGCGGTGCCGCGATCGCGTCGAGGTCGGACGCCACCTGTCGACAGGTGGCAGCACGCTGGTCCGGCGGCACGTCACCGAGCTGGGCCAGCTGCGTGGCGGTCCGCACGGCGGCCACGACCGGCACACCGATGGTGTCGAGCCACAGGGTCACGTCACCGGCCGGTGGGTCCGCGAGCGCGGGCGCAGCCGGGGCGACGGAGGGCGCCGGCGTCGGGTCTGCTGGCGCTGCTGACGTCGGCGCGGCGGACGGCGACGCCTCCTCGGGCCCCGCCGTCGTGCACGACGAGAGCGCGAGCACGAGCGCGACGCCCAGCACGCCTCGTCCCACACGGCCCCCGTCGTCGCAACCTCGCGGCTGTGAGGGTGCCACCCCCCTACCGTCCCTGCTCATGACCGATCTCCGACGCCACCAGTACCGACCCCGTCTCGGCGACCAGCGGCACCGTCGCGACGTCCCGGCCCACGTGCCGGCGCCCGGCGAGCTCCTCGAGGTCGACACGTTCATCGGCACGGTGACGCGCGTCACGGCCCGGTCCGTCCGGCTGCAGGACCGCCGCGGGCGCAGCCGCGACTTCGAGCTCGACGGCCAGCTGGCCTGGCTCGACGAGCGCGCCGTCTCCCTGGTCCCGCCGACGCCGGCCTCCCCGGCACCCGCAGCGCCGACGGAGACCGCCTCCGGCTCGATCGCGGTCCCGGACGCCCCGGCCCGGGTCGCCCGCGCGTCGCGCATCTGGGTGGAGGGCGTCCACGACGCGGAGCTGCTGGAGCTGGTCTGGGGCGACGACCTGCGCCACGAGGGCATCGTCGTCGAACCTCTCGGTGGCATCGACGACCTCGCCGCACACGTCCGCGCCTTCGGTCCGGGGCCGCAGCGCCGCCTGGGCGTGCTCGTCGACCACCTCGTGGCCGGCAGCAAGGAGCAGCGCATCGTCGCCAGCGTCGACGACCCGCACGTCCTCGTCACGGGCCATCCCTACGTGGACGTGTGGGCGGCCGTGCGCCCCGAGGTCATCGGCGCCGCGGCGTGGCCGGACGTCCCGATGACGGAGGAGTGGAAGCAGGGCGTCTGCGACCGGCTCGGCTACCCCGACCCGCCGACGCTGTGGCGCGAACTGCGGGGCCGCGTCCGCGGCTGGAAGGACCTCGAGCAGCCGCTGGTCAACGCCGTCGAGCGACTGCTCGACCACGTCACCGGCTGACACGCCGCCGCGGGGCAGGGGTCAGGACGTCGCGATGGCCCTGGCGGCCTCGACGACCTCGTCCTCGCTGACCAGGACGGTGGGGGCGGCGGGGCCGATCGGCACGTAGCTGTCGGCGGCCGTCACGCTGGTCACGGCGCCGGTGAACCCCGCCCGCACCAGCCCGCTGACCATCGCGTCCGCCCAGCCGCCGCTCGCCCGGCACTCGTCGACGACGACGACACGCCCGACCCGCTCGGCCACGTGGCGGACGGCGGCCACGGGCAGGGGCTGGAGCCACCGCACGTCGACGATCTGGGTCCCGATGCCCTCGTCGGCCAGCCGGGCGGAGGCGCGCATCGACAACGGCACACCGTTGCCAGCGGTCACCAGCACCACGTCCGCACCGTCCGCCCCGGCGACCCCGACCTGCCCGGGCAGCGCGACCGTGTCCGGTGCCGGCCAGTCCGAGGTCCACTGCTCGTCGCCCTCCTCGAACAGGTCCCGCCGGTGGTAGAGCGCGGTCGGCTCCAGCACGGCCACGACACGCCCGTGCTCCCGGGCCATCGCCACGGCGGTGCGCAGCAGCGCGACCGCCTGGTCGCCCCGGCTCGGGACGCAGATCGCCAGGCCCGGGATCTCCCGCAGGGCCGCCACGGCGTGGTCGTTGTGGAAGTGCCCACCGAACCCCTGCGGGTCGGCGAACGACGCCATCCGCAGGACCATCGGTGACGTGAACGCGCCGTCGGAGAAGAAGCGCGTCGAGGCGGCCTCGCCGCGCAGCTGGTCGATCGCGTTGTGCAGGTAGGCGAGGTACTGGATCTCGGCGATCGGGAGCTGCCCGGCCAGCGCCGCACCCTGCGCCGCACCGAGGATCCCGGTCTCGTCGAGCAGCGTGTCGATGACCCGGTGTGGACCGAAGCGTGCCTGCAGGCCGTTGGTGACCCCGTACACACCGCCCTTGCGCCCGACGTCCTCACCCAGGACGAGTGCGCGCGGGTCGGCCGCGAGCACCTCGCGCAGCGCCGCGTTGGTGTGCGCCGCGAGGGTGCGGCGCCCGGCCTGCGACGCCTCCTCGGGGAGCAGCCCGTCGTGCAGCTCGCGCCGGTCGCCGGGGTCGGCCGCGGCCACCCACGCGCGGACCCGCTGGTCGTCGTGCTCGGTGAGGCTCGCCAGCACGGCCCCGCGGTCGCGCAGCGGCTCCACGGGGTCCAGCGCCGTCACGGCGCGATCGACCTCCGCACGCACCGTCGCCAGCCGCTCGCGCAGCACCTGCCCGTCGGCCGCGCCCAGCGAGGCCAGCTCGCGCGCCAGCGCCGGCACCGGGTCCCGCGCCTCGTCGCCACGGATCTCCTCGGTCGTCCGGTAGCCGCGCTCGACGTCGCTGCCGGCATGGCCCCACAGGCGCACCGTGGGCAGGTGCAGCAGGACCGGCGCACGCTCGTCCCGGACCCGGGCGACGGCCGTGGAGATCTGGTGCCACGCCGTGCGCAGGTCCTCGGCGACGCGCAGGTACTCCAGGTGCGGCCACGACCGCCCCCACGCCTCGACCCAGCCCGACGGCGTCGGCGTGGAGATGCCCAGGCCGTTGTCCTCCACGACCAGGAGCAACGGGACCCCGACGCCGCGACGGCGTCCGTACGCGGCGGCGTTCACCCCCGAGAGGGCGCTGGCGTGGTTGATCGACGCGTCCCCCATCGACGCCACGACCACCGCGTCGTCGGGGACGGGCAGCTCCCAGTCCAACCGGGTCGCACGGTCGATCGCGAGGGCGAGACCGGTCGCCTTCGGCAGGTGGCTGGCGATGGTCGAGGTCTGCGGGACGATCCATGCCGGGGCCGAGCCCCACACCTTGTGCCGCCCCCCGGACGCCGGTTCACGTCGGTCGGCGGCGAACGCCTGCACCGTGGCCGTGACCGGGTCGAGGCCCGCCTGCCGGTGCCGCGTCATGACGAAGCCACCGTCGCGGTAGTGGAGCAGGGCGGGATCGCTGGGACGTAGCGCAGCGGCGACCAGCGCCATGCGCTCGTGCCCGGCCGAGGAGATCGTGTAGTGACCGGTCCCGGCGGCCTTCATCCGGCGTGCCGCGACGTCGAGCGCACGTGAACGGGCCATGTCGGTCCACAGCTCGACCGCGTCGGCGACGGTCAGTCCCGCAGCCAGCTCGTGTCCGGCGTCCAGCCGGGCGCTGCCGACCGGGAGCACGTCGAGGGCACCGTCGAGCGCAGCCTCGACCACCGCCACGCGATCGGACACAGGCACCTCGGAGCCGTCGGACAGGACCCGCGGTGACCGTAGCCTTTACGCTCGGGTCGATTCGGAGGTCACCCCCATCGGCGTTCAGCTCATGCTCCCCCAGTTCCCCGGTTCGCGCCGGGTCATCCCGCTCGTGATCACCGACACCGAGACCAAGCACCTGCAGCTGCTGCTCGAGCAGGACCAGGCGTGGGTCGTGCGTGCCCGTTGGGTGCGGTGGCTGCGTGAGGGGCAGGCGAGCGACACCGTCCCGATCGACAGCCTGGTCCACGACGACCGGATCGCAGCGTGCGCCTGGCTGCGGCAGCAGCGTCACGCGCTCCACCGGACGATCCACGGTGGCGGCCTGCGGGCGCCCGAGGGCTGGGTGCGGGACCTGCCGCTCTACCGGGGCATGCAGCCCGGCTGAAGCAGGACCGGTCAGCCGCGCACGACCGCCACGAGACTGCCGCCGGCGCCCTGCTCCGCCGGTAGGACGCGGACCCGGTCGACCCCCACGGCGGCGGGGTCCACATGCAGCGTCGCGTCGTCCCCGCCACTGGTGGCGAGGCGCTCGGCGAGGGTCGGGGCCGCCGTCCGGACCCGTGTCCAGACCCGGTTGCCGACGGCCTCGAGCCAGCGGCGCAGCGGCGGCGTGTCGTAGGGACCACCGACGACGCGGTGGACGTCGACCCGCCCCGCCCCAGCGTCGAGCAGGAGCGTGGCGAGCTCCCCCGCCGTGACGCAGCCGACGTGGGGCGCGTACCCCGACCACCCGCCCGGGTAGAGCGACTCGTCGGGGGTCGAGAGCACCAGCACCCCGTCGGGCGCCAGCGTGCCGACGAGCGCCTTGCAGAAGCCGGGCTGGTCATCCGGCGGGATGTGCTCGAGGACCTCCATGGCCGTCACGAGCGGCGCCGGGTCGACGTCCGCGAGCTCCCGTGCGGTCGTCCGGGCGTGTGCGACCTCGGCGGCCACGGCGAGGACGTCGGGGTCGTGGTCCACGACGGTCACGTCGGCGCCGAGGCGCTCGCCGAGCCACCCGGTGAACGCACCCGTCCCGCACCCCACGTCGACCAGGCGGTCTGCGCCACCACCGGCGACCTCCGCTGCAGCGAGGTAGTGCCCGAGGTGCCGTGCCAGCAGCGTCGGCGAGGCGTGCGAGGCCGGGTCGCCCCCCTCGGCGTTGGCGCCGGACCGGGTCGCGGCGCGGGCCCGCGCGAGCCAGGGCGCAACCTCCTCGAGCGCTCCGGCGAGGTCGGCGAGCGTGGGTGCGGCGGTGGGCAACGAGGGGTCCGGGTCGGCGACGGCGCGCAGGCTAACGCCGGCCCGGGGCACCACCCGGCGCCGCATGTTGAACGAGGTTCAACGCGGCCTGTACGGTCCGGCCCCGACGCGCGCTGCCCGCGCGTCACGGGGAGGGTGGGACACGCATGGGTTTCGACTACGACGTGCTGGTGATCGGCAGCGGCTTCGGTGGGGGCGTGACGTCCCTGCGGCTGAGCGAGAAGGGCTACCGGGTCGGCGTGCTGGAGGCCGGCCGTAGCTACGCCCGACCGGAGGACCTGCCCGAGACGTCGATGGACGCCCGGAACTTCCTCTGGATGCCACGCCTGTCGATGAAGGGGATCTTCCGGATCTCGCTGCTGCGCAACGTGCTGATCTTCTCCGGGTCCGGTGTCGGCGGCGGCTCGCTGACCTACGCCAACACGCTCTACCGCCCGCTCGCACCGTTCTACAGCGACCGACAGTGGGCCCACATCACGGACTGGGAGGCGGAGCTCGAGCCGTACTACGACCAGGCCGAGCGGATGCTCGGGGTCAACGAGGTCCCCTTCCTGACCGAGCCCGACCGCATCATGCGCGACATCGCCGAGGAGATGGGCGTCGGTGCGTCCTTCCACTCGACCCCGGTCGGGGTGTACTTCGGGACGCCGGGTGTCGAGGTCGACGACCCCTACTTCGGTGGCGAGGGGCCGACGCGCACCGGCTGCATCAAGTGCGGTGACTGCATGGCCGGCTGCAAGCACAACGCGAAGAACACGATCGACAAGAACTACCTCTGGCTGGCACGCAAGCGTGGCGTGGACGTGCACGCCGAGCACGAGGTCACCGACATCATCCCGCTGCCGGACGGCGGGTACCGGGTCGAGGCGAAGGTCCCCGGCCGCTGGTTCTCCCGCCGTCGGATGGTCCACACCGCCGAGCAGGTCGTCCTGTCGGCCGCGGCGCTGGGCACCCAGAAGCTGCTCCACCGCAACAAGCAGGCCGGCAACCTGCCGGACGTCTCGGACCGGCTCGGCGAGCTCACGAGGACCAACTCCGAGGCGATCCTCGGCGCCCGGCGCCTGGAGGCCGACGTCGACGGCGAGAAGGACCTCAGCCACGGCGTCGCGATCGGCTCCTCCTTCCACCCCGACGAGCACACGCACGTCGAACCGGTGCGGTACGGCAAGGGCTCGAACCTGATCGGGCTCGGCGAGACCGTGCTCACCGACGGCGACACGGGGCGGCCGCGTTGGTTGGAGTGGCTGCGGCAGCTCGTGGCCCACCGGGCCCACGTGCGCGAGCTCTTCCGGATCAAGGGCTGGGCGCAGAAGACGATCATCATCCTGGTGATGCAGACGCTCGACAACTCGATCTCGACCTACCTCAAGCGCACGCCGTTCGGCTCGTACCTCTCGTCGCGGCTCGGCCACGGCGAGCCGAACCCGACGTGGATCCCGGTGGGCAACGACGTCGCGCGCAAGGTCGCCGACCACATCGACGGCTTCCCGGGGTCGACGATCACCGACTCGCTGTTCAACATCCCGTCGACCGCGCACTTCATCGGCGGCTGCCCCATCGGCGACAGCCCCGAGACCGGCGTCATCGATCCCTACCACCGGGTCTACGGCCACCCCGGCCTGCACGTCGCGGACGGCTCGGCGATCAGCGCCAACCTCGGCGTCAACCCCTCGCTGACGATCACCGCGCTGTCGGAGCGTGCCATGGCACTGTGGCCGAACAAGGGCGACGACGACCCGCGACCGCCCCTCGGGGCCGACTACGAGCCGGTGGCACCGGTCCGACCGCGCGACCCGGTCGTGCCAGAGGAGGCGCCCGGCGCCCTGCGGCTCCCCCTGGTCAGCGTCACCTGACGACCGGTCGGGGCGCGGCACTAGATTCGCTGCCCCACGGACCAAGGGAGCTGGACGTGCCCGCCACCCTCAGCGATCGTGCCGCTGCGACCCTGACCGCACTCTGCGACGTCTTCGTCCCGGCGGTGCGTCCCCCGGCGGGCGCGGACGCGACGGCGCGCGCGTTCTTCGCCCTCCGAGCCAGCGAGGCCGGCACCGCGGAGCGGCTCCGTGCGCTGCTGCCCGAGCTGCTGCAGGAACACGAGCTCGACGACCTGTCGACCCTGCTGGGGATCCTGCGTGGGGCCGGCATCGGCATCCTGCCCTGGTGGGCTGCCCAGGCCGTGCTGCGGGGCCTCGCCGCCGCGGACGACGAGGCGGCCGAGGCGCTCGCCGACCTGCGGCAGCTGACGATGGTGCTGCACTACGGGGGGATCGACCACACGGGCTCGAACGCCGTCTGGGAGCAGCTGGGCTACCCCGGCCCCCCGACCGAGCCCGTCCGCCCCTCCCCCGCCCTGCCGATCGAGCGACCCGACGACGACGTCGAGGCGTGGACCGTGCAGGCCGACGCCGTGGTCGTCGGGTCGGGTGCCGGCGGTGGCGTCGTGGCGGCGCGCCTGGCGGCCGCGGGCCGCGAGGTCGTGGTCCTGGAGGCCGGGGGTGCGCTCGCCGAGGCGGACTTCCCCGGCGACGAGGTCTCTGCGCTGCGGCGGTTGTACTGGCGCGGCGGCCTCACCCAGACGGAGGACCGCAACGTCACGATCCTCGCCGGCGGCACGCTCGGCGGCGGGACCACCGTCAACTGGTCGAACTGCGTCCCACCCCCCGACCACGTCCGGGCGGAGTGGGCCGGTGCGTTCGGCCTGGACGGGCTCGACGGTGACGAGTTCGACGGGCACCTCGCCGCGGTCCTCCAGCGGATCGGCGCGAGCGCGGACCACACCGTGATGAACGGCCCCAACCAGCGCCTGCTCGAGGGCGCCAAGGCACTCGGGTGGGACGCGACCACGACCAGTCGCAACGTCGACGGCGCGCTCGAGGACGCGCGGACCACCGGCCACACCGGGTTCGGTGACCGGTCGGGCGCGAAGCTCGGCTCGCTGCGCACGTGGCTGCCCGACGCGGTCGCCGACGGCGCGCGGATCGTCACCGGCTGCACGGTCTCGCGGGTCCTCGTCGATGCCGACGGACGCGCGACCGGCGTGACCGGCTGGTGGGAGGACGGCGACCGCCGCGTCCGTGTCACGGTCGAGGCAGCGACGGTCGTCCTCGCGGCCGGCGCCCTCGAGACGCCCGCGATCCTGCTGCGGAGCGGCATCGGTGGACCAGCAGTGGGCCGCAACCTCCGCCTCCACCCCGTGCCGATCGTCACCGCCATGTACGACGAGCCGCAGGAGGGCTGGTCGGGACCGCCGCAGGGGGTGGTCGTCGACGAGAAGTCGGCCGCGTTCGACGGCCACGGCTACCTGCTGGAGTCGTCGCACTGGCACCCGGGCCTCACGGCCGGCGCCATCGGGTGGCCCGACGCCCGTGACCACAAGCTGATCATGGGTCGCGCGGCGCGCATGGCGCCCTTCCTCGCCGTCACACGTGAGCGCAGTGGGGGGTCGATCACGCTCGACGAACAGGGGCAGGGACTCGTCCACTACCCGCTCGACGACGAGTTCGACCAGGAGGTCCTCCGCGAGGCGCTGCGCGACATGGTCCGACTCCACGTCGCCGCCGGCGCCCGCGCCGTGGTCGACCTCGCGCCGGGCCGTCTCGTGTGGCGGCGCGGCGACGACGTCGAGGCGTTCGCGGACGAGGTCGCCGCGGTCCCCCTCGGGGCCGCCGGACGACCCATGTTCTCGGCACACCAGATGGGATCGGCCCGGATGGGGCGGGACCCCCGCACCTCGGTGGCCGACCCGGACGGGCAGCTCCACGACGTCGAGGGCGTCTGGATCGGCGACGCCAGCGCCTTCCCGACCGCAGTGGGCTCCAACCCGATGGTCACGGTCATGGCGCTGGCCGACCGCACCGCGAGCCGCATCCTCGGTGGCTGACGCCGCCCGGGTCGCGCTGATCGAGGCCGCGCGCCTCGAGGGGGCGGCCCGCACGACCGTCGAGGCGCTCGACGACGAGGCGGCCGCACAGCTGCTGCGGGCCTGGGAGCGGGCCGTCGCACGGCAGGACGCAGCGGTCGACGAGGCGATCGAGGGCAGCCTGTCACTGGTGCCACGCCTGCTCCGCGGGCAGGTCCTGCGCGTGCTGAAGCGGGGGCGGGCGTGACCACCGTCGAGGAGCTGCGCACCGACATCGCTCTGGCCCAGCTCGCCGACGTCCTCGACACCACCGCCGGGGCGCTGCCCGCCCTGCGGCAGGTGCCCTCCGCGGAGCTCGTGACCCTGCGTCACGCGCTGGCCGACGGCCTCGCGGCCCACCACGAGGCCGTCTTCGACGCCTTCGCCCGTGCCAGTGGTCTCGTGCCGACGAGCCTCGCCGCCACGATCACCCGCCGGATGATCGGCCCGGCGCTGGCCGGCCGGATCGCCGGCTCCATGGACGTCGACCGCGCAGTGGCGCTGCTCGCCCACTTCGACGTGCCGTTCCTCGCCGACAGCTGCCGCACGCTCTCCCCGGCTGCCGCCGCGCGGTTGGTCCCGGCGATCCCCGCCGACGTGCTGGTCGCGACGACGGCCGAGCTCGCCGCACGGGACGACCACGCCACCCTCGGGCGCTTCGTGGACGTCCTCGACGACCGACGGCTCGCGCTCGTCCTGGAGGCCCTCAGCGACCCGCGGCACCTGCTGCTGGCCGGCGCCGCCGTGGACGAGGGCGCCGCACTGGACCGCGTCGTGGAGACCCTGCCGGAGGACCGACGGCTGGCCGTCGTGCTGGCCGCCCCGGACCACCCGACCGCGGCCGCGAACCTGCTCGTCCGCGTGGCCCCGACGACGCGCGGACTGCTCCTCGCGGCGACCGACGACCTCCCGGCGCCCGAGGTGGTGGCGCTCCTGGACCGACTCACGGCCGCCATGGGCACCGCGCCCGCCCTGCGCGTCGCTGCCAGCAGCCTCCCCGGTCCCGAGCTCGCCGCCGCGTCGGCGCGACTGGACCGTGACCCCACGATCGAGCGCGCGATCGGCAGACTCGTGCTGTCGGTCATCGAGGAGGACGAGGCATGAGCGAGGAACGAGCACGGCAGCCGCTGACGATCGTGCTGGACACGTCGGACTCGCTGGGCGACCTGCGCGACGACCTCGTCGCCGCGACGCGACAGGCCCTGGAGTGGGCGTGGAACAGCTCACTCCTGCCGGTCCGGCCTCAGATCGGCGTCCTGGCGACGGGTGGTGCGGCCACGGTCGTCGTCGAGCACGGCGAACCGCTGGAGCCCGTCGACCTGGAGGACCTCGGCGGGACCGGTCCCGCGGACATCGACGGCACCGTCGACCTGCTCGCGGACGAGGTCGAGCGGATCACGGCCGAGAACCTGCGGACCGGCCACCGCACGCTGCGTCCGTGGGTGCTGCTCGTCACCGACGGTCGCTGGGGCAGCCGTGTGACGGGCCGGGCGATCGAGCGGCTCCACGGTCCACCGACGCAGCCCGTGGTGCATCCCGTCGGTGTGGGTGACGTCGACGAGACGACCCTCGCCCGGGTCGCGACCGACGCGGGCGTCGCCGTGGACACGACCGCCGACATCGACCGGGTGCTGTCCGCACTCGTCCGCATGGTGCTGCTGCATCCCGACAACGTGCACGCACCGCCGGGCTCACGCGCGCTCGAGGGCTGGTGACGCGTCGACGACGCGCGCCACGTGGGCGGTCACGCGCGGGTCGGTGAGCAGGTCGAAGTGGCTGCCGTCGATGTCCAGCGTCGCACCGCGTCGGGCCATGACCGGACGCCGTGCACTCCGGGCGTGGGCGCTCCCCCGCCGCACGAGGCCGTCACCGAGCACCTCGCCCACGCGCGGCAGCGCCGCCCCGACCGTGTGCAGCCGGACGTGGGGCGGCAGTGGTGCGGCGACGACCGCGACGCCGGGTGCCGCACCGTCGTCGTCCACGCCGTGGCGCAGGTCGCGGATGCCGGCGGACCGCTGCTCGAACCACCGCGTGACCGCGGCGACCTCCGGCACGGGCGCACCGACGCGGACGAGCGCCGCCACGGCCTTCTCGAGCGGCGCACCGAGGTGCGGCGTCCCGAGGGTGACCACGGTGTCGCAGCGGCCGACCCAGGCATGGCCCGCGGCTGCACCCGTCCGGAGGGCCGCCCGAGCGACGAGCCCACCCATCGAGTGTCCGACCAGCACGATCCGGCCGCTCGGTCCGGCGGCCTCGAGGAGGCCGGCCAGGTCGCGACCGAGGTCGGCCGGTCGACGCCCGGAGTTCATGCGCGCCTGCAGGACGACGCGGTCCGGTGCGGCGAGCAGCGCCGGGAGCGAAGGACGCTCCGGGGTGCTGCCGAGCGACCACGCCAGCTCGGTCTCGCACAGGCCGTGGAGCAGCACGACCAGCTCGGCGGCATCGGGCACCGCCACGCTGCCCCCGACGGTCGCGACCGCCCGCCCGCTGGCCGTGTGCAGCGTGGTCGGCCAGTCGAGGTCGGGCTCCACCTCGGCCACGTGGTCGCCGATGAGTCCGAGCACGGCGCCGACCAGTGCGCGACCCCGGGGCGACGCCAGCAGCACCTCGTCGGGGACCCCGCTCGCGAGCACCCCACCGAGCCGCCCGGTCCCGCCCAGCGAGGCGCGCACCGCGCCGTGGACCCCGTCGCTGATGGCGTCGTGCACGACCCGGGTCGGGGTGCCGAGCGGCCCCAGGGCCCCGAACACGCGGTCGGCGACCGCCCGGTGCATGCTGGCGACGCTGTCCTCGATCTGCTGCCCCTGTGCGCCGAGCAGCCGTGCCAGTGCCGCAGCCATCGTCCCCATGCACCCTCCTCGTCACGCCGGAGGCTACGGCGCCTCGGTGGTGGGATCGGTCACGCCGTCGATGAGGTTGCGCCCGTGCAGGGCGCGGGCGTGCGGGCGCGGCGCGGCGGCCACGGCCGCGTCGATCGCCTCGTGGGCTGCGAGGAGGCGGGCGCGTGCGGCCGCCACGTCCGTCCACGCGAACCGCACGCTGGTCCCCGGCGGGCACCGCGTCACCCGTGCGAGGTCAACCGGACCGAGGACAGCGATCTTCGGGTAGCCGCCCGTGGTCTGGTGGTCGGCGGTCAGGACGTACGGCCGTCCGTCGCCCGGCACCTGGAGCGCACCAGGCAGGATCCCGTCCGAGACGATGTCGTGGCCGTCCCGGGCCGCGAGGGTCGGGCCGTCGAGGCGCATGCCCATGCGGTCCACGTCGCTGGTGGTGCGGTACGTGGCCGTGACCAGCCGCTCCAGCGCGGCCTCGGTGAAGGCGTCGGTCTGCGGCGCCGCCAGCACGTGGAGCGGGCCGGTCGGGAGCACTGGCGGGTCGTGGCGGCCCTCGCGCACGTCCCGCGGTGACCCGAGCGGCAGGACCGTGCCTGCGTCGAGCGTCGGTCCCAGCCCGCTGCGTGGGTGGTGGCTGCGTGACCCGAGGACCGGTGGCACGTCGATGCTCGCCGCCGGTGCGACGTAGGCCCACGTCCGGGCCCGCACCGTGCACACCTCCCCGGCCCGGAGCACCACCACGACCGGTGCGGTCAGCGTGTGGCCGCCGACCGCGACCGTCGCCCCGTCCCCTGCGACCGCGAGCGCCACCGGACCGTCGACCGCGCCGAGCTCGCAGGGGTGCGGCCCGACCTCGACCGTCGTCGTGGCGGCGACGTCGTCGCCGGGCACGCCGGCGAGGCGCGCTGCCAGGCGGTGCGCGAGGGCGTCGACCGGTCCCGACCGCGGCACGCCCCAACGACCCACGCCGCTGCGCCCACCGTCCTGGAGCGTCGTGGTCGCCCCCGGCCGAGTGACCTCGAGCGCGGTCATGGCGCGGCCACGAGTCGCAGGGCGTCCCCCGGGGCGAACGGCACCGGCGGCGAGGCCGTGGCGTCGAAGAGCGCCACGTCGGTCCGCCCGACCACCCACCAGCCCGTGGGCATCGCCACGGGGCAGAGCGCGGCCTGGCCGGCAGCCAGCAGGACCGCACCGGGGCGCACCGGTGGGCGCGGCGTGGCCCGTCGTGGCACGTGCACCGCCTCGGGCACCCCACCGAGGTAGGTGAAGCCGGGTGCGAAGCCGTGGAGGTAGACGCGCAGGTCGGCGCCGGTGAGGGCCTCGACCACGTCGTCCGGCCCGGCCAGTCCGGTGCGCGTGGCGACCTCCCGCAGGTCCTCACCGGCCGCGAAGTCGACCCGGACCTCGTGCCGGGCACGCGTGCCACCGGCCTCGACGGGCTCGAGCTCACCGAGTGCGGCCAGGACGTCCTCGGGTGTCGTCACGAGCGGGTCGAGGCGGACGAGGAGCGAGCGGTACGACGGAACGGACTCCTCGACGCCCGTGACGGCCGCGGCGGCGACCGCCCGGTCGGCCGCCAGGACACGGTCGTGCACGGCGGGGTCGATGCGGTCGCCGTACTCGACGACGACACCCGCGACGCCGAACGGTCGGACCACGGCGCCGTCGAGCAGGCTCATCCGGCGAACGGTGCGATCGTGAAGCCCGCCTCCTCGAGCGCGGCACGCGTCCGTCGCGCCATGGCGACGGCCCCCGGGGAGTCCCCGTGGACGCAGATGCTGTCCACGTCCTGCGGACGCCAGCCACCCGACAGCAGGGGCAGGCCCCGCCCCTCGGCCATCGCCACGGCGCGAGCGGCAGCCTCCTCGGGGTCGTCCAGCACGGCTCCGGGCTCACCGCGGGGCGCGAGCTGCCCGTCGTCGGTGTAGGCCCGGTCGGCGAAGCCCTCGCGTGCGACCGGGAGACCAGCGCGGTCCGCGGCCCGCTCGAGCGCGGTGCCGGCGATGGCCAGCAGGACCAGGGACGGGTCGACCGCACGCACGGCACGAGCGATCGCGTCCGCCACGTCCTCCTCACGGGCGCCGAGGTTGGCCAGCGCGCCGTGCGCCTTCACGTGCCGCAGGGTGGCGCCCTCGAGCGCCGCGATCCCGGCGAGCGCACCGACCTGCGAGGCCACCAGGCGCTCGATGTCGGTCGTCGACATCGGCAGGACGCGTCGACCGAAGGCGACCTTGTCCGCGAACCCCGGGTGCGCGCCGATGCCGAGACCGCGGTCCGCCGCCGCACGCACGGTGCGCGCCATCGTCGCGGGGTCACCTGCGTGGCCGCCGCAGGCGACGTTGACCGACGTGACGACGTCCATCATCGCGTCGTCGTCACCCATCGACCACGGCCCGAAGGCCTCGCCGAGGTCGCTGTTGAGGTCCACCCGTCCGGTCGCCATCTCGCCCTCCGTCACCGCTCCACCCTAACGTCGACGGTCCCGCCCGGTCGGGACCTCAGGCCCTCCAACGGGCCCCCACCGGGTGGTCTGCTTGCCGCACCGACAGCCCACCACCCGACGTCACGACAGGAGCCGCCATGGCCACCGTGAAGGACATCCTCCACACCGACCTGCGCACGATCGGCAGTCACGAGACGCTCGAGAAGGCGGCGCGGGTGTTCGCGGGCGAGGTGCTCGGCCTCCTCATCGTGGTCGAGCACGACCGGCTGGTCGGCGTCCTCTCGGAGCGAGACGTGGTGCGCAGCCTCGGTGAGGGCGACGAGCCCGACCAGACGCACGTGTTCGACGTCATGACCGAGGACGTCGTCACGGTCGACGTCGACTCGCCGATCGGCGTCGCGGTCAGCCGCATGCTGGACAGCGAGATCCGCCACCTCGTCGTCACCGAGGACGACGAGCCGTACGGCATCGTGTCCGCACGCGACCTGTTGCGGGCCCAGCTGTCGTCGGTCTGACGATCACTCCGCCGAGGACGTGAGGCCTGCCTGCTCCCGGAGGCGCTTGAAGCGCTCCGAGGTCCGGTAGGCCCAGTGCTCGGGCACGTAGCGGCGGACCAGCAGGACCGAGCACGGGACGCGGTCCGCGACGATGTCCGGGATCGTGCCGAACAGGGCCGTGCGCAGCCCCGTCTCCCCCGATGCGCCGATGACGAGCAGGTCGTGGTTGCGCTCCTCGGCCACCTCGGTGATGGTCGTCACGACGTCCTCGCTGCGCTCGACGAGCACCTGGAGGTCCACGCCGCTGTCGCCGATCAGCGTGGCGACCTCGGCGCGGACGTCCTCCTCCTCCTGCGCGGCGTCCACGTTGCCGCGCACGGCACGCAGCAGGTCGATCCGGGCCCCGAAGGGCGCCGCCATGCGGATCGCGAGCTCCAGGCCGAGGCGCGCGTGCCGTCCCCCGCCCCAGGGCACCAGGATGCGCTCGACGCTCGTGAGGTCCCGGTCGTTGAGCACGGCGAAGTCGGCGGGCAGCCCCTCGATGACCCGACGCACCGGCGAGTCGGCGATGCGCCCCAGCGAGAAGCCGCCGTGCCAGCCGAGCAGCAACAGGTCGGCGCCGAGCTGCACCGTCTCGGCCACCAGGCCGGACGCCACGTCGTGGGCCGGCTCCGCCACGCCGGAGATCGACGTCTCGCCGACCGGCCGGGCCAGGTCGCCCGGGAGCCCCGGCAGCGAGGCGACGGCACCGTCGACGGCCTCGAGGGCCTCGCGCACCTGCGGCGAGTCACGGTCCACGGCGGCGAGCGGCGTCTGCCGCGGCACCTCGACGAGTCGGACGCCGAGCACCTCGCCAGGCTCGTGGGCCCCGGTGGCGAACAACCGGCCGAGACGGAGCAGGTCGCGCTCCGTGCGCGGGTTGGCGAGCGCCACGGCGACACGCCGTGGGTCGTCCGCACCGGTGATCCGCTCCAACGGGGCGACCGGCTCGGTCGCCGTCTCCACCTCCACGGCGGTCGGCGGGGCGAAGAGCGCCCGCAGCCCGAGCTGGCCCCACCGTGCACGCAGTCGCGGGACGGCCGAGTCGATGTCCACGCCGTCACGCCGCAGGGCGTACCACCCGAGGCTGACCGCGATCAGCGTCAGCACGGCCAGCTGCGCCGTCGTCCCGGAGAAGCCGATGATCGAGAGGCAGCCGAGCGCACCGAGCAGCTGCGGGAACGGCGTCAACGGGACACGGAACGACGGTCGGTACCACGGCGGGTCGGCGACGCGCAGCGCCACCGCGCCGACGTTGATCGCTGCGTACGAGTACAGCTGCAGCGACGACGCGATCTTCGCGAGCTCCTCGATGTTCGGCAGGGCCACGATGAGGACCGCCGCGAGGACCGAGGTCAGCAGGATCGCGCGCAGGGGCGTCACGAACCGGTCGCTGATGGCAGCGAGCCGCTCCGGGAACAGGCCGTCGCGGGACATCGCGAGGTTGATCCGGGAAGCCGCGAGGATCGAGGCGTTCGCCGAGGACAGCGTCGCGAACAGCCCCGCCACGATGATCCCCGTCGCCCCGGCGCTGCCGAACGCCAGCCGGGCCGTCCGCGTGAGCGGGTCGGGGATGTCCTGGATGGTGTCCTGGGTGAAGACCCCGGCGACGACGAGGACGATGAGCACGTAGAGCGCGGTGACGAGGGCGACCGAGCCGATGAGGGCGCGCGGCAGGTTCTTGGCCGGCTCCTTGATCTCCTCGGCGACCGCAGCGATCTTGACGAACCCGAGGAAGCTGACGAACACGAGCGCGGTCGTCGACAGGACCGCGCCGCTGCCCTCGGGCATGAAGGGGGTCAGCTTGGCGGTGTCGGCCTCGAGGATGCCGCCGACGACGAAGACGCCGAGGATCGCCATCAGCGCCAGCACGATGACGACCTGTGCCGAACCGGAGACCTTGGCACCGACGACGTTGAGCACCAGCAGCAGCGCCGCGCCCCCGAGTGCGCCCACGACCTCGGGCACGGGTGCCACCTGCGACAGGAACTCACCGGTCCCGACCAGGTAGAACGCGATCGCGACGGTCAGCGACAGCCAGATGCCGACCCCGGAGATCGCCCCGAACGCCGCACCGAGCGAGCGTGAGACGAAGTAGTAGTCGCCACCGGACGTGGGCATGCCCGTGGCCAGCTCCGCCGCGGCCGCGGCAGTGAGCATGCAGACCACACCAGCGACGAGGTAGGAGAGGATCGCGGCCGGACCGGCCAGTGAGATCGCTGTCCCTGCGAGGAGGAAGATCCCGGCACCGATCATGGTGCCGGCGCCGATCGTCAGCGCACTCCAGAACCCGAGATCCCGTTGCAGCTCGCTCGGCTCGTCCATGCCCCACCTGGTTCGACGGGTGCGAACCTAGTGACCGTCGGGTCGAGACGGGTGGACCACCGGCCGTCGGGACGTGCAGCCGCGCCGGGTGGACACGACACAGCCCCCGGCGTGGATTTCCGGGGGCTGTGTCGGTCTGTCTGGTGCGCGAGAGAGGACTTGAACCTCCACCCTCTTGCGAGGACACGGCCCTCAACCGTGCGCGTCTGCCAATTCCGCCACTCGCGCGAGTGGTGGTCAGGGGTGCTGACCGCGACCGGGGAGAGTAGCCACCGGTCCGGCCGCGGGCCAAAGCGGTGGTCAGCCGCCGGCCGGGACGCGCCACTCCCCCACGTTCCACAGCCCGACGCCCGGCCACGCGGACGGGCGCAGGCCCGCGACGGCCTCCGGGTCCCACACGTGCGTGACGGCGACCTCCGCCAGCACCAGCAGCCGCGGGTCGTCCTCCAGCAGCTCGTGCACGGCGGCGACGGTCGGTGACGGCTCGATCCCGGTCGCCATCGGGTCCGTGGGCGCCACACCGGCCGCGTCCGCTGCGAGGCCCGGGCCCGGGTCGAGCCCCACCTCGTCGAGGAGTGCGGCCAGGGAGCGTGACGGCGGCACGCGCACGACCCGGAGGCGACCGTCGGTGTCGACCGGCGGCGCGAGGTGCTCGGGCGGGTCGAGACGCACCAGCGACGCGTCGACCCCCGCGCCCTGCAGGTCCGCCTGGAGCCGCCGTGCCAGCAGGCCCAGTCCCTCCACCGTGCGCGGGAGCTGGATCACCACCTCGCCGTCCGCGCCGTCCGGGGCCGGCGTCGCGATCGGGGAGTACGGCGGCGTGAGGCCGCCGGCGGCGCGCCCGCCGTCGCGGAGCAGCCCCTCGATGAACGGCAGCGGGTCGAGGGTGGCCGCTGCGGCGCGGCGGACGTCGGCCCCCACGGCACCGTCGGGCCAGACCAGCTCGAAGCGCGTCCCGCCGAAGACCTCGGTCCCCTCCAGGCCGCTGAGCTCCGCCCGGCGCGCAGGGCCGTCGAGCACGACGTGCCCCAGGACGACGTCCGCCTCGTCCCGCTCGACGAGGCCGAGCGCCGTCTCGTGCAGCGGGACGACGAGCACTTCGACGGCAGCCAGCCCGGGCGGACCGAGCGGCCCGTCGGGGTGGGCGGCGAAGGTCATGGCGACCTCGGGCTGCTGGTCGGTCAGCGTGAACCAACCGCCGGTGACCGGCAGCGCATCGCGCCACGCGTCGAGCCCGGTGTCCGCCAGGACGTGGGCAGGGAGCACGCCCGGCGGGACCGACAGCAGCGTCGACCAGCCGGCGAACGGGCGGTCGAACGCGAGCCGGACCGTGTCGCTGTCGACGGCCTCGGCCGACCGCCACGCGGCCCATGCGGCCGGGCGCGCGGCGGCCAGCGCGGTCGCGGTCGCGACGACGTCGGCAGCGGTGACCGGCTCCCCGTCGCTCCAGGCCCCGCTCGCGAGGTCCACCTCCACCCCCCAGCCGTCCTCCACGGCCACCTCACGGCTGGCCAGCGCCAGCGCCGGCCGAACCCGACCGAGGTCGTCCCAGCGGTGCAGCGGCAGCATCCACAGCGGCGCGAGATCGCCGGCCCCGACGTCCCCCACGTCCTGCTGCCACCAGGTGCCGACCGGGTTCGGCTGTGCCACGACGACGCGGCCGGACGGCGTCAGGACGGGCGCGTCGTCGGTCGCGGGGCGCTCGGCCGCCGCGACCGTCGGCGGGTCCGGGGCCGTGAGCGGCCCGACGCACCCAGTGAGCACCACGAGGGCCGCGAGGACCAGCAGGTGCACCGGCAACCGGTGCATCACTGGCGCCGCACACGGACGGCGGCAAGGTCCACGTTGCCGAACGGGTCACGGCGCAGGCCCTCGACGCCCGGTGCCACGAGCAGGTCGTCGCGGTAGTGCAGCACCGGCACGACCACGGCCGCATCGAGGGCGAGCCGCTCGACCTGCTGCCACGCCCGCTGCCGGACGCCGGCGTCCGCGGACGACGCGGCACGGTCCAGCAGATCGCGCAGCGAGCCGGGCTGCCACCCGGTGACCCGCGCGCCGATCTGCCCGGCATCGAGGAGCTGCTCCGTCCACGGCCGCAGCGTGGCCTCCTCGGGCGACCAGCCGAGGCGGAGCACAGCAGGTTGCTCCTCGGCCGCCTGGTCGAGGTACGTCGCCGCGCCGGACCGCACCACCCGGACCTCGAGGCCGACACCGCGCAGGGCGGCCGAGAGCTGGTCGGCCATCGTCGAGTGGATGGCGTCGTCCGACGTCTGGATCACGATGGGGCCGGGCGGGGCGCCGAGCGCGGCCTCCTGGTCGGCCAGTGCCTGCGCGATCAGCGCGGTGGCGGCCTCCGGGTCGTGGCGGCACCACGCACAGGCCGCCCGCGTGCCGCCGGGCAGGGTCGGAGGCACCAGTCCCTGCGGCGCCGTGCGGGCCCCGTCGGTCCGGTCCGCGAGGGACTCGCGGTCCAGGAGCAGCGACACCCCGCGTCGGAAGCGCACGTCGTCGAAGGGTGGCTGCCGCGTGTCGAGGAGCAGCAGCGATGCAGTGTCGGTGACGCCGTCCAGCAGTCGCGGTCCGTCACGGTCGGTCGCGACGTCCCCCCGCCGCCCGGCGGGCAGCTGGCTGACCTGGATCTGGCCAGCGAGCAGGTCGGCATGGCGGATGGCCCGGTCGTCGTCGGAGGCGTAGATGCGGAACACGACCTCCTCCACGTTGTCCGGCGCCGGGTGGTTCGACGAGGGCGCCAGTCGGAGGAACTGGTTGTGCACCCAGGACTCCGCCAGCCGGAAGGGGCCGTTGCCGATCGGCGCCTCGCCGAACCCAGCGGGATCCTCGACGGCCAGCGGCGGGACCGGCGCCAGCGCGGGGTGCGCGAGGACCGTGGGCAGCTCCGGCACCGGGTCGGTGAGGTCGATGCGCACGGTCGCGTCGTCGACGGCGACCACGCCGCGCAGCGGCTGGCCGACCTGGGCGGCCGCGAAGCCGACGACGTCACGCAGGAGCTGTGCGTGCAGGGACGGCGGGGTCGCGTCACCGTCGGCGACGCGGTGCAGCCCCCTGACGACGTCGTCGGCCACGACCGGTGTGCCGTCGTGCCACCGGGCGTCGGTGTCCAGCGTGAACGTGAACGACGTGGCGTCGGCGTTCGACTGCCAGGACGTGGCGAGGGCCGGCTCGGCTGCGAGATCGGGGCCCAGCCGTGTCAACGAGTCGAACAGGGCGTCGACGAGCAGGCTGTCGTCGTCGCGCACGATCCGCGCAGGGTCGAGCGACGTCGGGTCGGCACCGAGCGCCCAGCGCAGGACGCCGGGCCCCTGCGCCGCCTCGGGCGACGGGGAGGGCGTCGGTGGCGGCGCCACCTCGGCCTCGCACGCGGTCAGCAGCAGCGCGCCGAGCAGCAGCGCTGCGGGACCGGCGTGCCGCGACCTCAGAGGACCAGACCCAGGATGATCGTCGTGATCGAGAACCCGACGACCGACGCGATCGTCAACCGGTTGAGGTTCTTCTCGGCCATCGCCGACCCCTGCACGGCAGCGGCGCCGCCGCCGAACATGTCCGACAGGCCGCCGCCGGCACCGCGGTGCAGGAGGATGAACAGCACCACGAGCAGCGAGAAGATCACGTGGATCACGATCAGGGCGGTCGTCACGGCGTTGCTCGTCGAGGTCGGGGACGGTGCTGGGCCCGGAGGCCGGTCGCGGAGGGTACCGGCCGCGCGCGTCAGCGCGTGCGCTGCCGCTGCAGCCAGAACAGGCCCATCTGGCCGTCCTGCGACCGCAGCACGGGGTCCAGGCGCCAGCGGTCGACGAGTTCGGAGTCGACGCGCACCACGGGCTGGGGCGCCAGCCGCAGGCGGTGGTCCACGGCGGGTGTGCGGCAGGTCACCGCGACGCGGTCGCAGGCATCCAGACGCAGGGGCGTGAGGGCCTCCGGGTCGTCCAGCGGGAGCACGGACGTGGACTCGAGCGTCTCCTCCGGCTGCGAGGTCGTGGTGGCGGACGCCGTGCGGCCGGCGCGGTCGAAGGCGCCGAACACGGTGCTGCGCGCCTCGGACGGTGCGGCGGACGGCGCTGCGACGTCGCTGAACAGCAGGCCGAGTGCATCCCGCTCGCGCTCGGGCCCGGCGACCGTCGTCGGCACCACCACGGCCGTGGCCATGGCGGCCCCCAGCGCGACCATCGCGACGCCGACCTCGGCACCACGCCGGACGCGCCCTGGCGCCGCCCGTTCGTCACAGAGCTCCTCGACGCGGGCGACGAGCGTGCCCTCGGCCAGGAGTGGCGCGCAGGCCGCTGCCTGCTGGCCGCGGGCAGCCTCGAGGACCTTCAGCAGCCCGCTGGCGAGCGCACCCGGTCGACCGGTGAGGTTCGTGGCCGTGGCGTCCGCGGCGTGCTCCCGCTCGCGCAGCAGCCGCTGGAGCGACCACCGGCCCGCCGGGACGAAGAAGACGACGTCGCGCACCACGCCGAGCGCGGCCGCGACGAGGTTGTCGCGTCGGACGACGTGTGCCAGCTCGTGGGCGAGGACGCCCTCGAGCTCGGCACGGTCCAGCCGACGCAGCAGCGTGCGGTCGAGCAGCAGCACCGGACGGCGGATGCCGATGACGGCGGCGCCCCCCGGCAGCTCCGGCACCAGCAGCACCTCGGGTGGCGGCGTGCGCAGCCCTGCCGCGAG
The DNA here is from genome assembly GCA_964389945.1 of uncultured Actinomycetota bacterium. Lineage (GTDB taxonomy): Bacteria > Actinomycetota > Nitriliruptoria > Nitriliruptorales > Nitriliruptoraceae > JBFGFG01. The sequence goes on along the minus strand of CAYMGL010000003.1, from coordinate 2,987 downwards.
CTTCGCGACGACCGTCGAGACGACCGCGGGCGGGGTGTCACCCGCTGCGACGAGCGCGTCGTACTGCCCCGCTGCCAGGCGCCCCCGCCGCAGGCGGAGCCCGAGCCGTACGGCCACGACGGCGGCGTAGGCACCCAGCAGGAGCGGCACCGCGGACGGGGCGAAGCTGAGGTACGTGTCGCGGACCGGGATCGCGAGGCCGTTCACGGCATCGACGGTGTGCCAGACCGACGGCAGCGCGGGCGTCCGTGCGAACCCGATGGCCACGCCGGCGATGGCCAGCGCCGGGAGCAGCGCGACCATGGCGCGGACCCGTGGCGAGCGCAGACCGGCGCGCAGGAGCAGGCGACCGGCGACGACCGCGACGGTCGACGCCAGCGCCACCCGGACCGCGATCGAGTCGGTCGGGAGGCTCAGCAGGAGCCCCACATCACCCATCGGCTCAGCGCTCGTCCGCGCGGCGACGCGCCACGGCGGTCCGCAGCGCGTCGAGGGTCACGTCGTCGACGTCGTCGACGACCTCCGCCAGATAGGCGGCAGCCGGTTCCGGGTAGCGCTCGAGGAGCCAGGTCAGGACGCTCCCGACGGTGGTGCGGGCGTAGTCCTCGCGGGCGACGTGCGGCCGGTAGACGTGGGCGAGCCCCGAGGTGTCACGCAGCAGCAGTCCCTTGGCCGCCAGTCGCGTCATCGTCGTCATGACGGTCGTGTACGCGATCTCGCGGTCCTCGGCGAGGACGGCGTGCACGTCACGCACGGTCGACTCCCCCAGGTCCCAGACCGCCTCCATGACGTCCTGTTCGAGCGGCCCGAGCAGGCCGTCGAGTTCCTCGTCGCGACGCATGTGGCAACTCCCTCGTCGAGTTGCCACTCTACGCGGCCCTGTCGGGCCTGTCACCGGTCCGCGACGCGTGGCGCACGGAGACGGACGTGGCGGAACAGAACGAGGATCGACGCCCACTCGGGCGCGACTTCCGGCTGCTGCTCGGTGCGGGCACGATCTCCAACGTCGGCGACGGCATCGACGCGACCGCGCTGCCGCTGCTGGCCGCCACGCTGACCCGCGACCCGATCCTGTTCGCCGGTGTCGCGACGACGGCTCGCCTGCCGTGGCTCCTGTTCGCGCTCCAGGCCGGGGCGCTCGCCGACCGGCTCGACCGTCGCCGCGTCATGGTCGCCGTCAACGTCGTGCGCAGCGTGCTGCTGGCCGTGCTGGGCGCGGCGGTGCTGTTCGACGCCGCGTCGATCTGGCTGCTGTACGTGGTGTCGTTCGGCCTCGGCACCGCCGAGGTCCTCTTCGACACCTCCGCGCAGGCGTTCCTGCCGCGCCTCGTCGACCGGGACCAGCTCGAACGGGCCAACGGGTTGCAGATGGGGCTGGAGACGGTCGGCAACCAGTTCGCCGGGCCACCCCTGGGCGGTCTGCTGTTCGCCGCCGCCGCCGCGGCCCCCATCCTCCTGGACGCCGGCACGTTCCTCGTGGCCGCCCTGCTGCTCGCCATGATCCACCGCAGTGCCGGCAGGGTCGCCACCCGCCCCGGCACCGCGGGACCGCAGGACGCCCACCCCGGGGCGAGCCCACCAGCGGCACCGCCCACCGAGGCGACCCGTACGTCGATCCGACAGGACATCGTCGAGGGGCTCGCCTGGCTGCGTGGGCACCGCCTCCTGCGGTCCCTGGCGGTGCTGCTCGGCCTGATGAACGGCGGCTTCATGCTGTTCGGCGGCGTGCTCGCCCTCTTCGCGCTGGACGTCCTCGGCGTCAACGAGGTCGAGTTCGGGATCCTGCTGACCGCGGTCGCCATCGGGTCGTTGGGCGCGTCGTTGGTGGCGGCCCGCGTCGTGGACGCCATCGGGCGTGCCACGACCCTGTGGCTGACGCTGCTCGGCGCGGTCGTCTTCCCGCTCGTCCAGGGGCTGACCAGCAACGTCTGGGTCTTCGCCGCCGCATCGGTCGCCTTCGGTGCGACCGCCGTGCTCTGGAACGTGATCACCGTCTCGTTGCGGCAGGCCGTGATCCCCGACCACCTGCTCGGCCGGGTCAACGCCGTCTACCGCTTCCTCGGCTGGGGGGCGATGCCGATCGGCGCGCTGACGGGCGGCCTCCTCGCCGATGCCTTCGGCCTCCGTGCCCCGTTCGTGGCCGCGTCAGCCATCATGGTGCTCGGCATCGCGGTGCTCGGCCGCCACATCACCTCGACCACCGTCGAGGCCGCACGTGAGGAGGAGGCCACGTGACCCGTCCGCCTCTGGTCCTGCACTCCAGTGCTTGGCGCCTCGTCCTCCAGTGGACGACGCCGCTCGTCCTGCTCGCGCTCGGCACCACCGGACTCACCGCGGGCCTGCGCCCGATCCCCGTCACGCTGACCCTGCTCGGGCTCGTGGCGGCCGGCGTCGTCCTGCTGGACCTGCCGCTGCGCAGCGAGTTCACCGAGGAGGGCGTCACCCGGGTGTGTGCCCTGCGTCGTCAGCACCTGCCCTGGAGCCGCGTCGTCGCCGTGGAGCGCGCCAGCGGCCTGCCCTCGCGCCCGGATGCCGACGGCAAGCGCAAGCCGCCCAGCGCGACGCGGGGGCTGGTCGCCCGGACCGGCCCCAGGCGCGTGCACCTGCTGGTCGACCGGCGCGAGTCCCACGCCGAGTACGACGCGATCAGGCAGCTCCTGCGCGACCGGGCCACCCAGTTGCGCGCCGGTGAGCCGCCGCTCGAGGCGGCACCCGCCGGCCGTGGCCGACGCGCACTGCACCGACGCGACCGCGACTGAGGACGCACGCCGTCCTCAGTCCGAGGCGACGTGCTCGTCCAGCGCCGTGTAGCTCTCGGCGCGGGCGCCGGCGTGCGCGTCCTTGCCGACCCGGTCGAGGATGGTCTCCCCCAGCTCGAGCGGGAAGTGGCAGGCAGCGAAGTGCCCGGGCCGGTGCTCGACGAGCTCGGGGACCGAGTCCGCGCACTCCGGCTGTGCGACCGGGCAGCGCGTGTGGAAGCGGCAGCC
>CAYMGL010000002.1:32365-32646 GCA_964389945.1 uncultured Actinomycetota bacterium | reverse complement strand
AGGGCTTCGGCTTCATGCAGTCCGACGTGTCCTCGGAGAAGCCGCAGGGCCTGCTCGTCGACCGGGTCGCCGACGGGATGCGTCGGGCCCGGGAGCGCGGCGAGCGCGTGTTGTGGGTCGCCGGCCCCGGGCTGGTGCACACCGGGTCCGTGCCGTCGACGGTCGCGCTGATCCGCGCCGGCTGGATGGAGGTGCTGTTCGCGGGCAACGCGCTGCCCACGCACGACATCGAGAACGCGCTGTTCGGGACGTCGCTGGGGATCTCCCAGACCGAGGGTGTG
>CAYMGL010000002.1:0-32355 GCA_964389945.1 uncultured Actinomycetota bacterium | reverse complement strand
CGGCCACAGCCACCACATCCGGGCGATCAACACCATCCGCCGGCACGGCTCGATCAAGGGCGCCGTGGACGCCGGCGTGCTGACGTCGGGCATCGCCCACGCGTGCGTCACCAACGGCGTCGACTGGGTGCTGGCGTCGTCCGTGCGCGACGACGGGCCGCTGCCCGACGTCGAACTCGACATGCAGGTCGCCCAGCGCCGCATGCGCGAGATGATCTGGGGCGACCACCGCGAGGACGCTGCGCCGGTCGGCTTCTGCCTCATCGTCGCCACGATGCTCCACGGCATCGCGACCGGGAACCTGCTGCCGTCACACGTCCCGCTCGTCTGCGTCGACATCAACCCGGCGACGGTCACCAAGCTGGCGGACCGCGGGTCGGCGCAGGCGGTCGGCATCGTCACCGACGTCGGCCTGTTCACCAAGGAGCTGGCGAGCCGCCTCTGCCCCGAGGAGCTCGCCGAGGAGCTGGCGGGCTGACGACCGCGCCTCAGCCCGACCCGGCACCGTCGGCCAACCAGGCGACGACGTCATCGACCGACATCGTCGCGCCCGCCGAGTGGGCCTCGTCGAACGCGGTCTGACCGAGTGCGGTCCGCACCCCCGTGGCGGCCGCGGCGGTCGTGGCCGGGTGGAGGTCGACGCGCCCCGTGTCCAGCGTGAAGCGCTCCACCGCCCCGAGGGCACGAGCAGCGCTCGTGGCCTCGCCGAGAGCGGCGAACGCGGCGACCGCCAACGGCAGGGCCATCTGCAGACGCCCGAGCACGGCGGCGCCGTCCCCCTCGCGGACGATGTCGCGCGCGAACTCGAGGGCGTCGGCGGGCCGCCCCTCGGCGATGCGCAGACGCCCCTCCGTCTCCTGGACCATCCACGTGAGGGCGGGGAACGTGCGACCGGGCGGCAGCAGCTCCTTCGCCGCCGCGAGGGCCGCGGCCGCCCCGGGGCCCTCGCGTTCGACCTCGGCCCGTGCGACGAGCCACCGCGTGTGCAGCAGCCACCACCGATTGTCCGTGCCGGCGACGCGCGCCGCCACCTGCTCGCCGAGCGCCACCGCCTCGTCGGCGTCCCCGCAGCCCAGCCGCTCGACCACGCTGGCGTTCGCCATGAGCAGGTGGGTGCCGGAGCCCGGCGGGCCGGCGTGGTCGAGCCCGTGCTGCAACCACGCGGCGGCCCCCTCGTGGTCGCCGGTGAGCACCGCGCACCAGACCCCGCCCGTCCCCGCCAGCAGCGCGTGGAGGCGCGGGGCGTCGGCCGGGATCCGCTCGCGGGCCGCACGGAACAGGCGGCGACACTCATCCATCGGCCGCAGCCGCATGGAGATGACGGCGAGGTAGATGGCGCAGAGCGCAGCCAGGTGGTCGAACCCCGCGACCTCGGCGTCCGCGAGGCCGTCGGCAGCGACGTCCATGCCCTCCGCCTCGAACCCGTCCTGGGCCAGGGCGACCGCGCACCACGGGGCGGCGTAGCTGGACCACCCGACCTCCCCGCGACGCGCAGCGAGGTCGCGCGACACCGCCATGGCCTCCCGTGCGAGGTCGCCCGCGCCCGGACGCCCGGCGAACGACGTCGCGTGTGCCACCGTGGTGAGGACCGGCTGGAGCAGCTCGGGCGTCCCGGCGGCCGCGAGCTCACGTGCGGCGCGGACCGCCCGGTCCGCCAGCGCGATCACCTCCTCGTGGCGGTTCGCGGAGCCCAGGCACGCCACCAGCAGCGCGAGCGCGCGTGCCTCGTCGACCAGGTCGAGGTCGCCCGCCGCGACGACCTCGGTCATCGCCGGTGTCGCCGCGCGATGGTCGCCCGAGAAGATCACGCTCATGAACAGCGGCCAGTAGAGGTCGATGGCCTCGGTGTGACGGCCCGTCGCGAGCGCGGTGGCCTCCGCGGCGAAGAGGTCGTCACGCAGCGCCGGCGGGAGCTGCACCACCCGGCCGAGCCCGAACTGATCGACCGATCCACGGCCCACGAGGGCCTCGACCCGGTCGATCGTGTGCCGCAGGTGTGCGAGCCTGGCGTCCCGTTCCTCGCCGCGTGTCCGCAGCCGTTGCCCGGCGTAGTCCCGGATCGACTCCAGCAGCCGGTAGGGGCGTCCCCCGTCGCTGGGGCGGGCGGCGACGAGTGACTTGTCGACCAGCGAGCCGAGCAGGTCCAGCGCGGCAGCGGGGGTCTCGGGCGCCCCGACCGCCCGCGCACCGTCGAGGTCGAACGAGGACGGGAAGACGGCGAGCCGACACAGCATCGTCTCCTCGTCGTCGGCGAGGAGGTCGAAGCTCCACGCGATCGACGACTCCAGCGTCCGCTGCCGGGCGGCGGCCCGCCGGCCCCGCCGCCCGCCGGTCAGCAGGCCGAAGCGGTCGTCGAGCCCGGCCTCGACCTCGGTCACCGACAACAGCCGCGTCCGGGCCGCGGCGAGCTCGATCGCCAGCGGGATCCCGTCCAGGCGCCGGCACACGTCGACCACGGCGCGTCGCTGCGTCGCGTCGAGCGCATCCCGGTCCAGCGTCGTCGCCCGCTCCAGGAAGAGACCGGTCGCGGCGTGTCCCTCGAGGGTGGCCAACGTGGCGTCGTCGCCGTCGGGCACCGCCAGGGGTCGGACACGCACGCTGTGCTCCCCCGGCACGTCCAGCGTCTCGCGCGAGGTCGCCAGCACGACCAGGTGCGGGCAGCGCTGCAGCAGCACCTCGACCAGGTCCGCTGCTGCGTCGATCACGTGCTCGCAGTTGTCGAGCACGAGCAGCAGGCGCTGGTCGTCGATCCCGGCTGCGACGACCTCGGCGGCCCGAGAGGAGGCCACCACGTCCTCGATGCCCACGGCCTCGGCGACGACGACGGGGACCCGCGTGTCATCGGTGACCGGAAGCAGGTCCACCCACCACGCCCCGTCCGGGGCGAACGGCAGCACCTCCGACGCCACGTGCTGCGCCACGCGCGTCTTGCCGGACCCGCCGGCCCCGGTGAGCGTGACCAGCCGGTGGTCGGCGAAGAGCGCCACGACGTGTGCGATGTCCTCGTCGCGACCGAGCAGGGAGGTGACGGGGACCGGCAGGTTGTTGGGCAGCACGGTCACGGACTTGAGCGGCCGGAACTCCGCCGGGCTCCCGGCGTGCCGCAGCTGGTGGACCCGCTCGGTGCGGGACAGGTCGCGCAGCTGGTGGCTGCCGAGGTCGACGAGCTCCACGTCGTCAGGCAGCTGGCCCTCGACGACGTCACGGGTGGTCTGCGACAGCAGGATCATCCGAGCGCGGCCGAGGTCCCGCAGCCGCGCACAGCGGTTGAACGTGGGGCCGAGGTAACCGATGTCCCGGTCCCACACCACGTCGCCGGTGTGGATGCCGATGCGCATGGCCAGCCGCAGGTCGGCCGGCCAGTCCTCCGTGGCGAGCGCACGGTCGAGCGCCACCGCGAACGCCACCGCGTCCGCCGCGGCGGCGAAGGTGGCGACGAGGTTGTCGCCCTCGCCCTGCTCGCGGGGCCGGTAGCCGCCGTGGCGTCCCGTCAGCTCGTCCAGCAGCTCGGCGAGCCGGCGGGAGGCCAGCTCCATGCCCTCCGGCTCCGACTGCCACAGCCGCGTCGAGCCGGCGACGTCGCCGAGCACGACCGTCGCCGTCCCGGTCGGGGCCGTGGCTGCCATCCCGCGCTCCAAGCCGGCCGTCGCCGCGTCCGCGAGCGACCTACCCGAACCCTAGGCAGGATGGTCAGGGCAGGGGCTGGCTCGCGAGCAGGACGGTGAGGACGAGCACGCCCACGAGCAAGGCCGCCTCGACGCCGACCGTGCGTCGCAGCTGCGCGATGGCGTCGGGGGCCACCGACACCGAGCGCGTGGGCAGCACGGCTGCTTCGGTCGCTGCACCGGCCTGCACGGGCCGCACGGCGCCGGTGATCCGCGGCACGAGCGCGAAGCGGTTCCACCCGCCGATCGCGACGACGACCGCGGCCAGGGCGGCCTTGGCCAGGACGAGCAGTCCGTAGGTGCTGCTGGTGGCGGCGTCGACGCTGCCGACGCCGACCGCAGCGAGTGCCGCGCCGGCCAGCCCGGCGGCGACGACCGCGACCGCGGCGGCCGACGAGAACCAGGCGACGACCTCGGCGACGCCGGCAGCGTCCACCGTCTCGCTGGCGCGGCGCAGCACGACGGCCAGCGCGACGAGCCCGCCGAACCAGACCGCGCCCGCACCGACGTGGACCATGTCGGCCAGGGCGACCACGAGGAACGGCTCCTCGGAGATCGAGTGGCCCTCGACGACGAACCCGGCGAGGCCGACGGCCCAGAGGCCGACGACGAGCACCGGCGAGCTCGTGCGGACCGGCACGGCGAAGGGCAGGAACGCGCCGACGCGCACGAGCACCGACAGCCCCACGGTGCCACCCAGCACGCCCGCGAGGGCGACCCCGAACCCCTCGGCGCCGCCCGCCCGCAGCCAGGCCTCGGCCGGCACCTGCAGGACCGCCGCGGCGACGGCCATGCGCGCGCCCACCGTCACCAGTCGCCGGACGTCGTGCGACGTCTCGCGCCACCAGCGACCGGGCCGCCCACGCAGGCGCGCCACGACGAGCAGGCCCGCACCGGCAGCCAGCAGGGCACCGACGATGCCGAACAGGCGCGTCGCGCCGACGACCCGCGCGGGCCAGGGCCCGGTCTGGTCGACCTCGGCCACGACGGCGGCCACGAGGGCCTCGTCGACGACCGGGGGCGGTGCGGGTGCCGCGACCGCTGCTGCGGCGGCCGGGTCCTCGACCGTGAACATGAACTTGCCGATGACGGTGTGCCCGTCATCGAGGCCGACCGCCCGCCAGATCGCGAGGTAGGTGCCGTCGGGCAGGTCGCCCGTCGTCGCCACGACCGTCCGCGGGTGCTCCGGGTGGACCGTGGCGTCGCCGTTGTCGACGCGCTGCGAGCCCATGTCGTAGACCTTCAGCGACGCGATCGGCGCCTCGAACTCCGACCCGAACGTGACACGCACCTCGGACGGCGTGGTGGCGACGGTCGCACCGTCGGCCGGGACCGTGCTGGTCACCTCGGGGTGCGCGGCCGCCACGCCCGGCGCCAGCAGCAGGGCGAGCAACGCGCCCGTGGCGGCCACGAGGGCCGCCACGAGCGGGGTGCGACGAGGACGGCTCACGCCGAGGACTCCTCGTCGTCGCCACCGCCATCACCGTCGGTGGTCGTCTCGCCGTTCTCGATCGCCGGGTCGGTGTCCTCCGCGACCTCGGGGTCGTCGGAGGGCTCCACGATCAGGGCGGTGAACATCCCGAAGACCGACCCGTCGTCCTTCTCCACGTGGGTGAGGATGTGGCAGTGGTAGACCCACGTGCCGGGCACCTCGGCGAAGATGACGACCGTGTACCGCTCCCCCGGTGCGACGTTGATCGTGTCGACGAAGTAGGGGTTCTCCAGCGGGTAGCCGTCCTTGGCGATGACCAGCTGGGCGTTGTTGTGCAGGTGCATCGGGTGCGGGGTGAGGCCCTCGTTGTAGTAGTGCATCACCATCTGCTGGCCCTGCTGCAGCACGTACGGCTCGGTCGCCGGGAAGCTCTTGCCGTTGAGCGTCAGGCCGATGTTGCCGGCGTCGTTGAGCACCATGACCTTCTCGTCGACGACGTTGTCGGCGACGTCCGGCAGTGGCATCTGGCCGACGATCCATGCGCCGAAGGCACCGTTGACGACCTGCTCGACCCCGTTGTCGTGGCCGTGGTACATCCCGACCGACGGCTCCTTGGCCTCGAAGGTCACCTCGTAGGTCTCGCCCGGCATCGTCGGGTCGTGGCTGATGTAGCCGACGCCGTCGACCTCGAACGGGTGCATGAAGATGCCGTGCGGGTGCAGCGACGTGGCCTGGTCCTCGAGCGCGTTGATGATGCGCAGGGTGACCGTGTCACCGACGTCGACCTTCATGGTCGGCCCCGGGACCTGGTTGTTGTAGCCGATCGCCTCGACGAACTCGCCGGGTGCGACCTCCCACTCGAACTCCGAGATCGTCAGCTCGAACAGCTTGCTGCCGTCGGCCTGCACCTCGCCCTCCATGACCTGGGCGCCCATGGCCTCGGTCTCGGCGGGGAAGGCGGACACCGACGCCTCGTAGTTGGCGCGGAGGAACTCGGCACGGGCCTCGCCGGTCAGCTCCTCCTCGCCGCCCTCGTCGTCGGCACCGGACGCGACACCTTCGCCACCGACGACGAGCTCGCCGACCATGCCGGCGGCCTCGTGGCCGGGGATGTCGCAGAAGACCTCGTAGGTCCCGGGGGCCAGGCCTGCCAGCGACAAGGACTCGCTGTCCCCGCCGGCGAGGTTCTCCGTGCCGATGCCCTCGCCGCGCACCTTGAGGTTGTGCTCGGCCGACCCGTCGTTGCTGACGTCCAGCGTGCCGCCCTCGGCCACGGTGATCTGGGCGGGCGTGATCGAGAACTCGGCCAGTGCGACGTCCACGGTCGCGGCGGCGACGGCGCCGTCGTCGGTGCCCCCCGCGACGGCCGGCTGGGCCGGGTCGGTCGACAGGGCTCGCCCGAGGGCGAAGACGGACAACAGGACGGCCAGCAGTGCTGCGGCAACCGCCACGCCGACGCCGATCGTCGACAGTGACTGCTGCTCCTCGGTGGTCTCCACGGGAACTCCTCCAGGGCGCCGTGGCCGACTCTCGGTCCCGGCGTTGAGGAGAACCGTGGCCGACGACCCCCATGGCGAGGGAGGGACCTAGGTCCCGGATGTCGACGGCCCTCAAGCACCGGGACCGGGGCCGTGCAAGGGTCGAAGGCCCCTCAGAGGTGCCGGCGGAGGAAGTCCAACTGGAGCCTGAGGAGGTTCTCGGCCACCACCACGTCCGGTGTCATGTGGGTGACGTTGGACAGCGGCAGGAACTCGTGCGGACGTCCCGCAGCGAGCAGGGCCGACGACAGGCGCAACGAGTGGGCGGCCACGACGTTGTCGTCGGCGAGGCCGTGGATGACCAGCATCCCCGGCGGCCGCGTGCCGTCCGGGACGCTCGCCAGACCGCGCAGCTCGCCGTCCGCCCCGACGAGGTTGCTGCGGGCGTAGGCCTCCGGCTCGACGTCGGGGTGGCCGAGGTAGCGCTCGGTGTAGGCGGTGTCGTACAGCCGCCAGTCCGTGACCGGGGCCCCCACGATCGCGGCACGGAACACGTCCGGACGCCGGATCGCGGCGAGGGCCGCCAGGTACCCGCCGAAGGACCAGCCCCGGATCGCCACACGCGACAGGTCCAGCCGGTCGTCCTGCGCGGCGGCAGCGGTCAGCGCGTCGAGCTGGTCCTCCAGCACCGGACCCGCCAGGTCGAACCGCACGGCCCGCTCGAAGACCGGTCCACGGCCGGGCGTGCCGCGGCCGTCGACGACGAGCACGGCGAAGCCCTGGTCGGCGAACCACTGCGACGTCAGGTGTGCGTGGGCGCTGGCCACGGCCCGCTGGGCGTGCGGGCCGCCGTAGGGATCGAGCAGGACCGGCAGCGGCCCGTCGACGTGCTCGGGCGTCAGCAGCACACCACGCAGCCGCCGCTCCCCCAGCTCGAGGTGGGTGGCCCGCGGCGTCACCAGCGGGGTCTCGCTGTGGTCGGCGGGGGTCCACGCACCCCGGTCGGTGCGCACGGTGACCGTCGGTGCGCCCTCGGCCGGCGACGTCGTCACCACGAGGCCCCCGGGACCGACGGTCCCGCCGTGCACACCACGTTCCTCGGTGAGCCAGGTCACGTCGCCGCTCGCGAGGTCGATGCGGGCGAGGTGCCGCTCGGTGGGTTCGCTGCTCGCCACCACCGTGGCGCTCGTCGCGTCCGCGTGCAGGACCGCGCGCACCTGGACGTCGGGCGGCCCCACGACCACCCCGTCGACCGCCAGCGTCCGCGTGCCGGCGACGCCGAGCTCGTGGTCGTCGACCACCGTCAGCAGCCGGTCGTCGGTCAGCCAGCGCGGCGCACCGGGCACGACGTCCACCCAGGCCGGGTCCTCGTGCTCGGCGACGACCTCGGTCGACCCGTTGGTCAGGTCGGCTCGCAGCAGGACCTGGCGCGACTGTGCCCGGTCCATCGTCACCAGCGTCAGCACGCCGTCGCTGCGCCACAGCACGTCTGCCAGGTACGGCAGCTCGTCGCGGTCCCAGCGCACGTCGACCCGTCGCCGCTGCTCGAGCTCGACGACCGACAGACCGACGTCGGCGTTCGCCGTCCCGGCGGCCGGGTACCGGTGCCGGGTCGGCTCGCGGTCCGGGTTGGCGGGGTCGCTGATCCACCACGACTGCACCGGGCCCTCGTCGACCCGCGTCAGCGCGATCCGCGCACCGTCGGGCGACCACCAGTGCCCACGCTGCCGCTGCAGCTCCTCCGCCGCGATGAAGTCGGCGACCCCCCAGGTGACGCCCTCCCCCGCGGCCACGGTCTGCACCGTCTGGTCGCGGCGGTTGGCGACGTGCAGGCCCTCGTCGTCGACGAACGCGACCCGTGTGCCGTCGGGCGACGGCCGCGGGTCGTAGGCCGTGCGCTCCGGTGCGAGGGCCTCGATCTCGCCGGAGCGGGCGTCCACGACGTGCAGGCGCCCCCCGAGGCTGAACGCCGCGACGGTGGTGTCGTCGTCGGTCGCGTACGCCGTGATGCCGCCGGCGGCCTCCCGGGCCCGCTCGCGCCGGGCGCGTTCGGCCGCGGGGAGCTCGACGTCGTCGGCGACGAGGTCCGCCGCCGCGACGAGCCGGGTCTCCTCACCGGTCTGCAGGTCGAGCCGCCACAGGTCGGTCACCGGGTCGTCGCCGGCGGCCGACCGCAGGAACAGGGCGAGGTCGGCCCCGACCTGGAAGGACCGGGCACGACCGAGCGTGAAGCGGCGCGTGCGCGCGTGCTGCTGTGGGAAGCTCTCGGTCACGTTGCCTCCTCGATCTCCACGACGACCGGCCGGTGGCGGCCTGCGACGTCGACCGGCGAGGCCGTGTCGACGGTCGCCGACGTGATGGGCAGCCCGGCATCGACGAGCACGACGTCGTGCCGCGCGATCGGGTCGGGCGTGGGATAGGTGAACCCCGTACCCACACCGGCGACGCTCCAGGCGTCGATGCGGTCGCCCAGCAGTGCAGCGGCGACGGGACCGCCGGGCCCCTCCGCGAGGTCGGCACCGACGATCGACGGGTGCTCGATGCGGTCGAGGAAGGACGCCGCGAGCTCGGCGTCGGCCAGCCGTGCCTCCGGGTCCGTCCCGAGCCGGAAGGCCATGACCGACAGCGTCCGGCCGCGGACCGAGACGATGGCGTGGCTCGCGACCCGCTCGGCGCCCTCGGCAGGTCCCGGCAGCGTCAGTTCGGCCGCGGTCACCAGCCGGACCTCGGTCTCCCCGCAGACGACCGAGCCGGCCCGTCCCCGGCCCTGCCGCGAGAGCGGTCGCAGCCCGGTGCCGGAGAGGCAGCGTCGCAGGGCGAGGCGTGAGGGCTGGTCGGGCAGCAGCACCAGGTCCGGCCGATGCCGTGCGAGGACGGTCTGGACCGACGCAGGGGTCGGCGACGCACCGAGCGTCCAGCTGACGACGCGGATCACGAGGCCTCCTCCGCGGTGTGCCGCGCGAGCAGTGCCGCCCCGACGACGCCGGCGTGGTCACCGAGCTCGGCGCGGACCAGGGGTGGTGGCGTGCGTTGCGCACGGCCGAACATGCGAGCCGCGAGGGCCTCCTCGGCGGCCGGGAGCAGCGCCTCGAAGGCAGCGGTCCCCGCACCGCCGCCGATGACGATCCGGGACGGGTCGAGTGCGTTGACGAGACCTGCCAGCCCGATGCCGAGCCATGTCCCGATGCGGTGGAGGTGCGCCGCGGCGATGCTGTCGCCGCCTTGCGCGTCGGACGCGAGGTCGCTGGCGCGCCGCTGTCCCATCGCCATCGCGCTGCCGGAGGCGTAGGCCTCGAGGCAGCCGTGGTTGCCGCAGGCGCAGGCGGCGCCGCCCTCGTTGATGACGACGTGGCCGAACTCCGCGGCGAGGCCGCTGCCGCCGCGCAGCAGACGACCGCCGATCACGGCGCCACCGCCGACACCGGTGCCGAGCGTGAGCATCAGCAGGTCATCGACGCCACGCCCCGCACCGACCCGGTACTCGGCCCAGGTGGCGGCGTCCGCGTCGTTGACGATCACTGGCACGCGACCGAGTCGCTCCTCGAGCATCCGACCGAAGGGTGCGCCGTCGATGCCGAGGTTGGGGGCACCGCAGAGCACACCGTCGACCGTGATGCCGCCCGCGACACCGACCCCGACGGGGCCGGTGGCCCCGTCCACCAGGTCGACGACCACGTCCGCGAGGGCCTCCGCCTCGCCGTACGGCGTGTCGGCGCGCACGACCTCGCCGGGCGTCCCGTCAGGCGCCACGCGGGCGACGCGCACACTCGTCCCGCCGATGTCGACACCGGTCACGTCACGCACGGTGGGGCTCCTCCGGTCCGTCGTCGTCGAGCGGGATCCGCTCCCACTGCCCGCGCGACTCGGCGGCGTCGACCCAGGCACGGGCTGCCGCCACCACGTGCCGCAGGGCCTCGTCGAGGTGCTCGACCACCTCGGGCCGGGCGTCCCCGAGCGACCGCAGCGCGATGCACCACGGACAGGCACGACAGGTCTGGTCCCGGTCGTGCGGTCGCAGCCCGGAACGGCCGCTGCCGCGTCGGGCGGCGACGAAGCGGGCGAAGGCCTGCGCCGCGTCGACCGCGTCGTCGACCGTCGAGCGCTGCGCACCCGGCGGTGGCGGCGGGTCGCGGTCGTCCCAGTCCTCCCAGGGCACGTCCCACGGCCGCGGGCCGTCCGACGTCGCGGCCCCGCCGTCCCCGTTGCCGGACGCCGACCGGGCCGAGCGGTGCGCCTCGAAGGGATCGGTGTCGTCGAGGTCCTCCGCACCGGAGGACCACCAGGGCGAACGTCCGTCGTCGGTCATGCCACACCTGCCGGCGTGGGGTCGACGAAGCGGATCTCGAGCACGCCGTCGCGCATCGCCGCGCCCGTCACCGTGCAGCGACGCAGCCGCGCGGGCAGTGGCACCGTGCGGTGGGCACTGCCGGCCCGCACGTGCAGGTCGCTGCCGCGGCGGGCGAGGTCGACGTCCTCCCGCGACGCGAAGGGGAGCGCCATCCGCAGGACCCAGCCCTCCTCGCTCGGCGCCACGGTCGTGCCCGGGTCGTCGTGCAGCACGCCGACCGGGTCGAGGGCGCCGTAGCAGGCGTCGGCGACGGCGGCCAGCGCGTCCACGCCGACGGGCTCGTCGCGCGTCAGGTGGGACGTGAGCACCGGCACCGGTGCGAAGCTGCGCTCGGCCGTGGCGAGGTGCTCGGCGTGCCGCTGCTTCCACTGCGCCAGCCACGGGTCGGAGACCACGTCCGGCAGCACCTTGTTGACCACGACGGCGTCGACCGCGTAGCCGAACAGCGCCAGCGAGGTCCACGTGCGCACCGTCTCGTCCAGCGCCACGCGCTCCGGGTTCGTGACCAGGCGGATCGAGCTGTTCGTCCGGTCCTGCAGCAGCGCGTGCACGGCCGCGAGGTCGTCCTGGAGGCGGTCGACGGCGGTCAGGACCCCCTCGTCGGGCACGGGGAGGCCGCCGACGGCCCGTGCCATCGGCGCGACGGCGCGTGCGATCCCGCGACCGGGCCCGGCGATGCGGTCGACGTACCACCCCAGTGCATCGGGCAGCGACAGCAGCCGGAGCGTCTCGGCGGTCGGTGCGCAGTCGACCACGACGACGTCGTGCTCCCCCGAGTCGACGCGCGCACGCAGGTCGATGAGCGCGAAGAGCTCGTCGAGCCCGGGCAGCAGCATCAGCTCCTCGGCCTGCACCTCGCCCAGCCCGGTGGCGTGCAGTACCTGGACCAGGAACTCGCGGACCTCGCCCCAGTGCGACTCCAACCGCGACTGGGCGTCGAGCTGCTGGCCCAGCAGGCGTGGCTCGACCGCCGTCGGCTGGTCACCGAGGGGCTGGTCGAGGACGTCTGCGAGCGAGTGGGCCGGGTCGGTCGAGGTCAGCAGGACCCGCGCCCCGGACCGTGCCGCCCGGACGGCGGTCGCGGCCGCGATCGTGGTCTTGCCGACCCCGCCCTTGCCGGTCAGCAGCAGGACTCGGGTCACGCACACCTCATCGTCGATCGAACGTCCGAGGAGGCTACCGGCGGCCCGTCATCCCCCGACAGCGGACAGCACACCGACGAAGACCGCGGCGAAGGTGCCGCCGACGACCCCGGTCGTCACCCACAGCAGTGTCCTGCCGCTGAGGACCAGCCTGCCGGCCCCGCCACCCTCCACGTACGCGTCGTTGGCGGACCCGGCAGCGACGACGGCCCAGCCCAGCAGCAGCGGGATGGCCGGCAGGAACGACTGGCCGGACGCCTGCGCCCGCAGGAACAGCGTCAGGCCCCCGACGCCCCACACCACCGCGAGCACGAACCGCAGGACGGCAGCACCCCGCAGCTCCAGCAGCCAGTGCCCGAGGCCGGGCAGCACCAGCGAGCCGCCGACGAGCAGGCCGGGCGCCACGTCGGGACGTGGCGGTCCGGCGTCGCCGGGCGAGCGACCGAACGGCGTGCCGCAGATCCGGCAGGTCACCCGCTCGATCGGGTTCCACTCCTGGCAGACGGCGCAGCGCCACTCGACACCGTCCTCGGCCTGGCGGAACTGGCCCTCCCCGCTGCGCAGCGTGCCGTCGCGGGCAGGCGTGGTCTGGCCGGGGGGCGGTGGCACCGCGCCGGGCGGGGCCGGCGGCGCGGGGGTGCGCGACGGGGAGCCGGACGCCGGGGGCGGCGGGGGCGGCGCAGGTGCCGTGGGCGGCGACTGGTCCAGCGGCGTGTAGCACTGCGTGCACCAGTCGGCGTCCGGACGATTGCGTGCGCCGCACTCGCGGCAACGGACCTCGTCGGTCATGCCGGCTCCGTGGCGAGCAGCTCGCCCTGGACGGCGTCCTTGACGCCCCAGAGGCCGGCGCGGACCCAGCGGCGGTACCGCTGCGCGGACCGCCGATCCCGCGTCCGCAGCGTCGCGAGGTGGTGCACGACCGTGCCGCCCCAGCCCTCCTCGAGCCAGAACTCGACCTCGCCGACCAGCGTCCCGGTGACCGTCAGGCGGAACCCCGCGTCGTGGCGCCACGCGTGCGCACGGGCGTCCAGCACCAGCCGCCGTGGGCCGCGCCCGACGCGCAGCTCGACCTCGTCCTTGCCGGGCCCGGGCGTGACGCGTGTGCCGGCCCACCAGTCCGGCCAGGCCGTGACGTTGGTGAGCACGGGGTAGCAGACCGCGACGGGTGCGCGGACGAAGCCGTCGTCGTCGACGTGGAGCACGTGGTCGTCCATGCCGCGCAGCCTACGGCCGGTGCTCAGCCGTTCCGTCGATGTCCGACCGCGGCTGCCGCTGCGAGGGCGACCAGCGCCGCGAGGCCCGTCCCCGCGCCGGTCGCGGCCAGGGCCGGGTCGTCGGCCGCGCCGTCGCCCACCTCGCCGGAGGTGCCGCCATCCGTGTCCGCCGGCTGCGTGGTCGTCCCGCTGCACACGAGCGAGCCGGGCTGCCGCGTGAACGCCTCCTCGAGCACACGGCCCTCCCACTGCGCCTCGCCACCGGCGGCCGTACCGGGGTCCTCGAGGCCGAGGAGCCACCCGATGGTCGGCGCCCAGTCGACCTGCTCGACCTGCTCCGGCAGGGCGGCGGTGTCATCGGCCTCGTCCACGGCACCGGGCGACGAGGGGCCGATGCGCTGCCCCGACACGATCCCGTCCCACCCGCCGGTCACCAGGGCGGTGATGTGCCGCGTCGAGGTGTGGCCGTGGTTGCCCGGGATCGGGTTCTCGTCGAACGACCCCATCCGATGACGGGGCTGCGCGAGGACGAGCAGGTCACCGGCGCGCGGGGTCTGGTGGAGGTTCCAGTCGGGGTGCAGTGTCTGCAGCACCGCACCGTCCGGGTCGAAGTCGTTCGGCACCCGGTAGAGCGTCTCCTCGACGCCCTCGAGCCCCGCGAGCGCGTCGTACGCGGCCTCCAGCAGCGCGGCCCGCTCCGCGTCGTCGGGGTCGACGAGGTAGACGAACGACGCCCCGCCGTTGTTGCTGACCAGGAACGTCGAACCGGGTTCCCGCCCTGCGTCGACCTCGACCTGCTGGAGCGCAGCGGCCGTGTCGATGTTCCAGCGTGGGTCGGACGTGAGCGTGAAGTTCATCGAGTGGTCGGACGTGATCACCATGACCGTGTCCTCCCACTCCCCGGAGGCCTGCAGCTGCTGCACGAGCGTCTGGATCCACGTGTCGACCTGCGCGAGCGCAGCACGTTGGCCGGCCTTCGCACCGTCCATGACGCCGTCGGGGCCGTCCGGGACCGCACCGGTGGCGTCGACGTGGCCGGCACGGTCGTGGTCACCGAGGTTGGCGAACACGAAGTCGATCGGCGCCTCCTGCTCCTGCTCCAGCAGGAAGGGCACGGTCGCGGACTCGGGCGCGTGCCCGGAGCCGGGGATGTTGAACGACGGCTGGTCGAACACGGCGTCGCCCTCACCCTGGAAGGTCCGCCACACGTACTCCTTGGACAGGCTGGTGACGGTGCGCAGGTCGGCGCACTGGTCCTCGATCGCGGCCATCAGCGACGTCGCCTCGCGCGCCGCCGGCACGCCGAGGTCGGGCTCGGCGTTCTCCGCGTCACCCACGGCGAACCGGCCGTCGTTGCCCGGGACCTGGTTCGTGCCCGGGTAGGTGCCGGTGGCCATCGCGACGTGGTTGGGCAGCGTCTCGGAGGCCATCACGCCACGCGCCTGCTCCCACCAGGTGCCCTGCTCACGCAGCGCCACCAGGGTCGGGGCGATCGGGTTGCCCCCGTCGTCGACCTCGTCCAGCTCGGCCGGGTCGAGCGCGTCGATCGACACCAGCAGGACCCGGACCGCGTCCTGGTCGGTCGTGCTCGCGGCGGCCCCGGGCTGCAGCGCGAGGACGGCGACGGCACCGATCACCAGGGACGAGAGGGTTCGAGCACGCACGACGGACCTGCCGGTCGGGGGCAGGTGGAACCTACGACGTCGGGGTCCCGGACTCCTGCGTCAGGACGAGGGCGCCCCCGTTCGTCATGGCGTGTTCAGACCCCGGTCACCTCGGCGATGAACTCGTCGATCGTGGCGAACAGCAGCGCCTGGTCGTTGTCGAGCGTCGCCACGTGGTAGCTCTCCGTCAGCTCGAGGGTGCGGACGTCGGCCAGGTGCTCGGCCAACCACCGCGAGTTCTCCGGTGGCACCGTGTGGTCCTCGGTCGACCAGCAGACCAGGACCGGTGCGGTCAGCTGCGGCACCTGGGCACGGACCCGGGCCAGGGCACGCGTCATGGAGTAGGCCGCCTTCGCGGGCACCGTGTCGTAGGCCTGCTCGTCCCCGCCACCCTTGATGTCGTTCTCGGCGATCCCGGCGAGCTTCGCCGGCACCATCGGCAGCACGTGCTGGAGGACCCCGGCGAGCCGGGCGACCAGGCCCTCGGGCTCGAGGACGAGGGCGTTGATGGTCACGACGGCCGCGACGTCGCGGCGTGCGCCGACGTCGAGGCTGAGCATGCCGCCGACCGACAGTCCGACCAGCACGACCTGGTCACACCGGGCCGCGAGGTCGTCCACGGCCTGCTCCACGGTCGCCAGCCAGTCGGCGTAGCGCGTGGTGGCCAGGTCCTCGGCCGTCGTGCCGTGGCCCGGCAGGCGCACGACCTCGACGGTCCACCCGACCTCGTTGAGGTGGGCGCCGAGCGGTCGGGTCGAGACCGGGTTGCCGGTGAAGCCGTGGACGACGACGACCCCGACGTGGCCACGTGCCGCGTCCCCGTCGGCCCGCCAGGCCTCCGCACCCTCGATCACCGGCACCGTCACGACGCACTCCTCTCCGACGTGGCGCGGACGCTACAGCGAGCCGGACGCCGCCCCGCGCAGCACTGCGTGGAAGCGCTCTGCGACGGCGGTCCACGACCACCGCTCGACCGCGTGCGCGCGACCGGCGGCCCCCCAGGCGGCGCGGCGCGCGTCGTCGGCCAGCAGCCCGTCCAGCGCCGCCCCGAGCGCCCCGGTGCTGCGACCGTCCACGACCGTCCCGGTCCGTCCCTCGAGGACGGTCTCGGGCGCACCGCCCGAGTCCCCTGCCACCACCGGCACCCCGGAGGCCTGTGCCTCCAGGTAGACGATGCCGAGGCCCTCCACGTCGGTGCCGAGCAGGCGCGTCCGGCACGGCATGGCGAAGACGTCGAACGCGGCGTGTGCCGCCGGCAGGTCCGACCACGGCACGGCACCGGTCACCACGACGTTGCGCAGCGCGGCAGCTCGGCTGCGAAGCTGGTCCTCGAGGGGCCCGGTCCCGACCAGCGCGAGCCAGGCACGGGGGTGGCGCGCGTGGATCGTCGGCCAGACGTCCAGCAGCCGGTCCTGCCCCTTGCGCGGCACGAGCCGCGACACGCAGCCGACGAGCGGTGCGTCCGCGGGCACCCCCCATGCCGCGCGCAGCGAGCTGCCGTCGACGTCCGGGTGGAACCGTTCGACGTCGACGCCCGGCGGGACCCGTCGGACCGGGCAGTGCACGTGCGGTGCCAGCCGTTGCTCGGTGAAGTCGCTGATCGTGGTCAGGGCGGCGAGGTGGCGGGTGGTGCGACCCACGAGCCGCCCGAGCCCGACGCCGGCGACACCCGCCTCGAGCCCGTGGCTGATGGCGACCACCGGGACGCCGGGGTCGTCCACGAGTCGGCTGGTCAGCTCACCGAGCGGCCAGGAGGCACCCAGCACGACCACCTCCGGTCGGTGGGCAGCAGCAGCCGCACGCACGGCCCGCAGGACCGCGGGGGTCGGCCACACGCCGCCGTCGAGCCGCCGCACGGCCCAGGGCACGGTCGCGTCGTGGGCCGCCGACTCCTCATGGGCCGGACCCACGACCAGCGCGTCCTCGGGCCAGGTCCGCTGGAGCAGGTTGCCGAGGAACTGCTCGATCCCGCCGGCACGCGGCGGCAGGTCGTTGGTCACCCACAGGGTCCGCATCAGCCGTCGTCCTCCAACGGGTCGAGCCCCTCCGCGACGGCGAAGGCCACCGCCCGCCGGATGCGGTCGTCGACGGTCGGATGGCTGCTCAGCAGCTCGACCCACGCCGGCGGGTCGGGGTCCACGAGGTCGTCGACCACGAACCCACGCTGCAGCGCGATCTGACCGGCCGGGTCGCGCACCAGCTCGAGCGCCCGGGCGTCGGCGGCCGCCTCGACCCGTCGTGACTGCGCCGCGACCACGGGGGTGGCCACGAACTGCGCGACCATGACGGTGACGACGGCGACGGCGCCGGCGCGCGCGCCGCGAAGCGGGACGTCGCCGCGACGCCGCAGCACCCACTGGGCGAGCACCAGGACGGCCAGGATGCCGGCCGCGCTCGCCAGGACCCCGCGCGGGACGTCGGCGTGCTCGGCGTGGGCGAGCTCGTGACCGACGACGGCGGCGACCCGGTCGGGCGGCAGGTCCAGCAGCGTGTCCCAGAGCACGACCTGCCGGGACGGCCCGATGCCGGCGACGAACGCGTTGACCCGGGTCGTGCGCACCGACGCGGTACCGACGAGCAGCTCGGTGTCGGGCAGGCTCGACCGCTCGACGACCGGCTCCACGGCGGCCCGGACGGTCTCGTCGCCGAGTGGTTCGGGGTCATAGAGCAACCGGTTGACCACCAGCGGCTGCACCAGCACCAGCACGGCCGTCAGGACCATGCCGAGCAGCGCCCCGACCGCCGGCCAGTCCGTGGGGCGGGTCCGCACGAGCCAGAGCAGGAGCAGCACGGTCACGGTGGTCACCAGCAGCTGGAGCGCGATGCCGCCGGCGGTCTCGGCGACGAAGCGCACGGGCCCGGCGGTGCGGAAGCCGAACCTGCCAGCGTGGTGCCAGCCCAGCCACCACACGAACGGCAGCGAGGCGACGACCGCGACCAGCTGCGGCAGCAGCGCGCCACGCACCGTCGCGAGGCGGCGCCCGCCGAACCGGGTGACGAGCCGCTGACCCGACGCGGTGGTGACCAGCAGGACCGGGAGCCCCAGCGTGAGCAGTGTGCGCGGCAGGAACGCGACGCGGATCGGCCCCACCCAGGCAGCGACGCGTTCCAGCACCGCGTCCGGGAACGCGGTCGCCTCCAGGGCGACCGGTACGACGGGCACCGGGGGCGCCGTCGGGCGCAGGACCATCGCCGCGACGCCGCACGCCGCGACCACGAGGGCGAGCCCCCAGGTCCATCGCGGTCCGGCGCCGCTCACGGCGTCGCCTGCTCACCGGGCCGACGGGCGAAGACGGCGGCGGCGCGTTCGTCCGCGGCCGCGACCTGCGCGGCGGCCTCGTCACGGCTCGTCGCGGCGACGGTGAGGCTGCTCGCGGCGGCCGACAGCTCGTCGAGGTCGCCCGCCACCTCGATCTCCCAGGTGCCGGCGGCCTCCTCCTCGCTGCGGTACCGCCACCGGTTCTCGTCCAGCGTCGCCGCGGCGGCCACGACGTCGCGCCACAGCGGCCAGGTGGCAACGGCCACGTCGTGCACGTCGCGCGACGCCCCCGCCCAGGTCCCGAGTGCGGCGACGACCTGCTGCTCGGCAGCCAGGAACTCCGCCTGCCAGCTCCCGGCGGCGGCCTGCCCGGCGGTGCGCACCAGCGCCTCGTCGGCGGCGACGAGCGCTGCGTCGAGGTCGTCCAGGAGCGCGTCCCCGGCGGCTGGGTCCACCCGGTCCAGCAGCGTCGTGACGGACGGGACCTCCTCGAGGGTCGCGTCGACCGACGACGGGCTGCGCAGGCCCTGTGCCAGCGGCTCGACGCGCAGCCCGGCCCGAAGCTCGGCGTCCACGTGGGCTGCCGCCGCGCCACGGGCCGCGGCGACGGCAGCGAGGGCGTCGTTCACCGCGGCGGCGTCGACCGCCGTCGGCGACGGTGCTGCCGTGGTGTCCTGCGCGGGTGCGCAGGCCACGAGCGCCCCAGCGACCACGAGGCTGGCGGCGAGCAGGCGGGAGCGGGACGGCGACACGCGGCGGACGGTACCGGTGGGGGCCTCCGGGCCACTCGGCGACGTCAGCCGTCTGCGGCGTCGGGGAAGCTGATGCGGCGCGCTCGGGCCGAGGCGGCCACGAGCTGGCGGGTCCGACCGTCCCAGATCCAGCTGGCCGTGCGCCGACCCCGCCGGTCGGTGATCGCCGCGAGCACGCGCCAGCGGCCGTCGGCCCGCCGCGTCGCCTGCCAGGTGACCTCGTGGTCCTCGTCGCCCAGGGCAGCGCGCAGGAGCCCGTCCAGGTCCGTCGACGACCGCGCATCGCCGTCGGTGACCGGCTGGTCGCGGGCCTGGCGCAGCACGTCAGCCATCTCCGCCTGGACCGGCGCCGCCCAGCGCTGGACCCGATCGACGTCCGCGCCCGTCTCGCGGGCGATCGCCTCCGGCGACATCCCGCGCCGCAGCCGGGCCTGGATCTGGGCCGGGCTCGGCTGCCGCCGCAGCTCGTGCTGGCGCGGCTGGGGCACGACGCGGGCGTCCGGCAGCCGGTAGCGGGCCGGCCCGCCCGGCCGTTCTGCGAGCAGGAGGGCACCGTCGGCAGCAGTGCCGACCACATGCAGCGTCCGCACGCGTGCCTCCGTCACAGCAGCCAGGTGAACGAGGTCGAGTCCAGCAGGTCCACCCCGTGTCGCGCCAACCGGCCGCGCAGCTCGACGTCGTCGGTGACCACGACGACGGGGGTCGTCGGCTCCAGCGCGAGCTCGACGTGGAGCACGATCTCGTCGTCGGCCGTGTCCTCGGCCTTGGTGAACCGGACGGTCAGACCGCGACGCGAGCGACGGGTCGTCGCGGTCCCGTGGGCCGAGTCCCAGATGATCGTCGCGTCGACGTGCCGCCGCTGGGCCAGCGTGGCGACCGCCTCCTCCAGCCAGCGGCGCTGCTCGGCGAAGGACAGCTCGCCGCGGTGCGTCCGCGAGACGTTGTAGCCGTCGACGAGCAGCACGCGGCCGTCGGCGACGAGCCACTCCGCGGCACGGCGCGTGCCAGCCGCCACCCCCTCCGGCAGGCGGCTGGGGCGACCACGGCGACCGGATCGGTCGTCCTGGACGGGCGCGGCGGCGGCCCGCCCGCCGGCGTCCGGTGACGGCGCCGCCGCGAGCTCGCGGCGCAGGCGGTCCGCCTCGGCGTCGGCCGCGGCGAGCGCCCGCTGCAGCTCGTCGCGCTCGCGCCGCACGGCCCGCAGGTCCTCCCGCAGCCCGGCCACCTCGGCGTCGTCGCGTCGACGTCCGCGCGCGACCTCGCGCGTGATGCGGTCCTCGGCCTCGTCGACCGCGGAACGGGCGCGCTCCGCGGCCGCACGGGCGGCCTCGGCGTCGGCGACCGCCCCTGCCTCCCTCGCCGCGGCGGCCTCCGCGCGGGCGACCGCACCGTCGCGCTCGCGACGGAGCACGTCGACCTCCGCCCGCAGTGCCGCGACCTTGTCGGCCAGCTGCTCCTCGCGCGCACGCAGGTGGTCCACCTGCTGCTGCAGCCGGCCAACCTCCCCGGCATCGGGACGGTCGTCGGCCGGGCCGGTGGTCGCCCACGGGCGTGGCGCGTCGGCACCGAGCGCGTCCTCGACCAGCGGCCACACCTCCTCGCGGGCCAGGACGTCGGCGAGGTCGGCCCGTGAGCGGCCCGCGACGAGCCGGCCGACCGGCAGCGCGGCCACGCGTCGGACCGTCGGGTCGACCAGCCGCTCGGGCAGGTCACGGACGACGGGCAGGGCGACCGCGAGCAGCGCGGACCAGTCGTCGACGGCGAGGTCGGTCAGGACCGCGGCCGTCGGCCGGGTGACGTCGGACACCGCGTCAGTTGTTCGAGACGACGACGCCGAGCTGGTCGAGGCGGTCGAGGAACTCCGGGACGGGGCTGCCGTCCTGCTCCGCCATCGCGTCGAGGTCGTCACCGCGCACGAACAGCAGGCTGCTGCCGTCGCCACGCATGCTCTGGATCGCGGTCAGGTACTCGACCACCGGGCTGAACGCGCCGTGCTCACGCAGCACCGAGAGGTCGACGCCGATCGCCTCGACCCGACCGCGGTCGTCCGGCGAACGGGCTCGCCCGCCGCCGGCGCTGTTGGAGGGGTGGCGAGCGGCTGCGTCACGCATGTCGTCGTCCATCCTCTGGGCCTCGGTCACCTGGGTCGAACCTACCCGTCACGGGTCCACCCCGTCACCGGTTCACGCCGACTGGTTGTCGGCCACCGGTTCGACCACGATCGCGTCGTCGCGACCGCACCAGTGGCACGTGACCGACTCGATCGTGCGGCTCAGCACCTCCTCGTCCTCGACCTGTCCGGCACCGCCCAGCTCGAGGTGGTGGAAGCGTCGTGTGCGCTCGGTGGCGACGACGTCGAAGCGCGTGAGGTTGCCGCACGCGTCGCAGCGGAAGCGGTTGCCGTCCTCGAGGCCGGCGGCGAGATCGGTCATGCTCGGTCCTTGGTGCCGCGCGGCGGTGTCCGCCACGCCGGTTCGTCCCGCAGCGGGAAGGGCCCGTCGTCGGGATGGTCGCCGACGAAGGGACCGTCGGCGACCGCGGGGAACGGTGGGTAGTCGGTGTCGACCGTCGTGCCGGCCTGCTCGATCGTGGCGGCCATGGTCCGCGCCGCGGTCCGCAGGCCGGCGGTGTCGATGCCGTGGTGCGTCGCCGGGTACGGGTCGAGGTAGTCCGCGGCGCGACGCAGCAGCGTGACGCAGCCGCTGGCGTTGCCACGCTGGTGGTGCACGCAGCCGACGGCGACCTGGATCACGCCCTTCCAGAACTCGCGGTCGGCCTCGTCCGCCTGGTGCCACACGTCCTCGAGGCACTCGTGGGCCTCGAAGAAGCGGTGCTCGTCCCACAGCCGGGCGCCGGTCGCCAGCGCCTCGTCGACGCTGCCGTACTCGTGCTCCTCGGTCAGGTCGGTGACGTCGGTGTCGTAGGGCAGCGGGCGGCCGCTGCGGTCACGCGGGCGTGCCTGCTCCGGGCGGCCGCGCTCGTCGCGGTCCCGGGGTGCGCCGTCGCGCGGTCCGGGGCGTTGTGCGTCGTCGATGGTGTGGCCTGTCCGTGGCGGTGTGCAGGCTACGGGCCGGCCGGCGACCGACGGTGCGTGGCTACCGTCGCGCCCGTGCCGGAGCTGCCCGAGGTCGAGTCCGTCCGGCGCCAGCTGGCGCCGGCGCTGACCGGCCGTGTCATCGACCAGGTGTGGTGGGACGACCACCCGGAGCAGCGGTTCAGCGACGTCGCCGAGGCAGCGGGTCGGCGGATCGACGACGTCCGGCGGCGTGGCAAGTACCTGCTGCTGCCACTGACCAGCGAGCTGGTGGCCGACGACCGTGCGGAGCTCGTCCTCCACCTCGGCATGACCGGCTCGTTCCGGTTCGCGGACGGGCCCGACCACGCCGAGCTGGACCACGTCCGGGCGTGGTTCGCACTGGACGACGGCCGCTACCTGCTGTTCAACGACCCCCGCCGCTTCGGGCGGGTCTCGGTCGTCCCCCTCGGCGACCACGCATCGATCCCGACGCTGGCGGCCCTGGGGCCGGAACCGCTCGGTGCGGACTTCACCGTCGAGGGCTTCGCGGCGGCGCTCGGCCGGACGACCGCCACCGTGAAGGCGGCGCTGCTGGGCCAGCGGATCGTCGCCGGCGTCGGGAACATCTACGCCGACGAGTCGCTCTGGCGCGCGCGGATCCACCCCCTGTCCCGACGCGTCGGCCCCGAGCGCGCCGCCCGGCTGCACGCCGCGGTCGTCGAGGTGATCCGGGGGGCGGTCCAGCGCGAGGGGACGACGTTCCGCGACTACCAGATGGTCAACGGGCAGTCGGGCCGCAACGCCGACTTCCTCGACGTCTACGGCCGTGGGGGCCTGCCGTGCCCGCGCTGCGGCACCGAGCTGCGCCACACCGTGGTCGCCCAGCGGGGCACCACCTACTGCCCGCAGTGCCAGCGGGTCTGACCCGTCCGCTTCGCCGGAACCCGGACGGGCAACGCTGCGTTGTCGTGGTGTCTCCTCCTCCCAAGGAGCCCCGTGAACCCGCTCAGCACCATCGACACAGCGCCGTGGCGGCTCGAAGCCGCCTGCGCGGACGAGGACCCCGACCTGTTCTTCTCCGGCGACGACGCCTCCGTGCGCGCCGCCAAGCAGGTCTGCGCCACGTGCCCCGTCCGCACCGCGTGCCTCGAGACGGCGCTGGCCGTCAACGAGATGCACGGCGTGTGGGGTGGCATGGCCGAGGGAGAGCGGCGACGGCTCATCCGTCAGCGGCGTCGCGACCGCCGCCAGAAGCAGCGGCGCGAGGGGCGGCGCACCGACGCGGCGTAGCCCTGTCACAGGCGCACGGCACGGTTGGAACACCTGTTCGAACCTGACGACGGACCCGCCGTGCCCCTGCAACCCGCGACCCAGCTCGCCCTCGACCACGACCAGCGCGCCCTGATCGACACGACGTTCGTCGTCCTCGACCTGGAGACGACGGGCCTGCGTCCCGACGACGACCGGATCACCGAGGTCGGGGCCGTCAAGGTGCGCGGCGGTGAGGTCCTCGGCGAGTTCCAGACGCTCGTGCACCCGGGCGTGCCGGTACCCCCGGCCATCACCGCCGTCACGGGCATCTCCGACGCCCTGGTGGCCGAGGCGCCGCCCCTGCCGACCGTCGTGCCGATGCTGCTGGAGTTCCTGGACGGCGCCGTGCTCGTGGCCCACAACGCCCGGTTCGACACCGGGTTCCTCGACGCGGCCCTCGTGCGGCTCGGCTACCCGCGGCTGTCCAACGACGTGGTCGACACGGCGCGGTTGGCCCGGCGACTCGTCCGCGACGAGGTGCGCGACCGACGGCTGGCCACCCTCGCCCGCTTCTTCCGGTCCCGCACGACCCCGGTCCACCGGGCGCTGGAGGACGCCCGCGCGACGGTCGACGTGCTCCACGGCCTGCTCGAGCGGGCCGGCGCGATCGGCGTCACGACCGTCGAGGACCTGCTCGACCAGCAGCGCAGCCGGTCCGAGCCCGCGTTCCGCAAGCGCGGCCTGGCCGACGGCGCACCCGACGCGCCCGGCGTCTACCGGTTCCACGACCGCGAGGGACGGGTCCTGTACGTCGGCACGAGCGGTCGGCTGCGGTCCCGGCTGCGTCGGTACTTCGGCCAGGACGAGCGCCGTCGCATGGACGCGATGGTCCGCGAGGCGGCGGACGTCACCTGGACGACCACACCGACCCGCATCGAGGCCGCGGCCCTCGAGCTGCGCGAGCTGGCCAGCCGGCGCCCCCGCTTCAACCGACGCTCGACACGCCCGCCGGCGTCCCGCTGGCTGAAGTGGACCGACGAGCCCTTCCCCCGGATCAGCGTCGCACGGTCCCCCGGCGAGGACGCCCTGGTGTTCGGCCCCCTGCCGGGCAGACGCGCGGCGGACGCCCTGCTGGAGGCCGTGCACGACGCCGTCCCGCTGCGGCGGTGCACGTTCCGGATCCGCTTGGCGCAGGACCACCCCAGCTGCATGCTCAAGGACATCGGCCGCTGCGGCGCGCCGTGCGACGGCACCGTCGACGCCGCGACCTACGCCGCGCAGGTCCGTGACGCCCGCGCGCTCCTCGAGGGTGACCCGACGCCCGTCCTCGAGTCGCTGCGTGTGCGCATGGCCGCGCTGGCGGCCGGCGCCCGCTTCGAGGAGGCCGCCGACGTCCGTGCGCGCCTGCACACCCTCGCCACGCGCGTGCACACGGTCCGGCTCGCCAGCGCGCTGCGCGAGGTCGAGCTGCTCGAGGTCGCGCGCGTCCGCGGCGACCGCATCGAGGCCGTGCGCGTCCGCCGGGGGCTGCTGACCGCCAGCGCCGCCGTCCACGAGCGACACGGGCTGGCAGCCGTCCATGAGGCGTTGCGCGCCGTGCCCGACGAGCTCCTGGAGCGCGACCACGACGATCCGGCCGCACGCGGTGAGGTCGAACTGCTGGCACGGTGGCTCGACGCACCGGGCGGCATCCTGCTCGACGTCGTCGGGACCTGGGCCCAGCCGGTGGCCGGCGGGCGGGTCACCGCCACCACGGTCGCCGAGGCCGGTGACGTCAGCCGCACCGTCCGCCGCGACCGCCAGCTGCTGTCGGGTCGCCGGACGCGTCAGACCAGCTCGAACCAGGACGACCAGGCCTCGGGAGGTGACACCGACGGCCCCGGCTCCCGGCCACGCCACGAGGCCCGCACGCGGTAGCGGCCGGGTGCGACCCGCTCCCCCACCCCGGGGTCCTCGACCCAGGCGGGACGGATGGCACCGGCCCGCTGGTCCCACCACGTCGGCAGCAGCAACAGCTGGCCCGGCAGCCAGCGGTCGCGGAACGCACCGGCCGGGGCCCCCGGCGACCCGGGCACGGCGCTGCCGACCTCGTCGGTCGCCACGGGACGGTGGCGCTCGTCACGGACGCTCAGGACGACGCGTTGCCAGCCCGGGTAGACGTGCTCCACCGCGCGGTCGGCGTCGTTGGTCGCCGCGACGGTGATCCGCACCGTCTCGCCGGCCGCGTAGACCGGGCGGTCGACGGCCACGGTCAGCTCGAAGCCGTGCAGCGGGACGCGCAGCGACTCGAAGGGCTGCTCCACGTCGCTCATGCCACGACCGACCCGGGTGCGAGCGCGTCGTCGACGCCGAGCAGCAACGGTGTCCCGTCGGGTGCCAGGCCGGCGAGGACCAGCACCTCGCTGGTGAAGCCGGCGATGCGTCGCGTCCCGAGGTTGACCGCGCAGACCACCCGACGACCCAGCAGGTCCTCGGGCGCGTAGTTGCGCAGCTGCGCGCTCGACCGACGCTCCCCGAGCGGCCCCAGGTCGACCGTCAGCTTCCACGCGGGCTTGCGTGCCTCGGGGAAGTCCTCGACGTCGGTGACGACCCCGACGCGCAGGTCCAGCGCAGCCAGCGGCTCGATGCCGCACTCGGGCTTGGCCGGCACCGCGTCCGGCGCGTACGGGCGTCCCTCGGGATCGATCACGTGCTTCACGACGCGGCCAGCTCCTGCGAGCGGGCCACCCAGCGCTCGAGCACCTCGGCCCCGGCCCCCGAGGCGAGCACCTCGCGGGCACGCACCAGCCCGGACTCGAGGTCGTCCACCAGGCCATGGGTCCACAGCCCGGCGGCGGCGTTGAGGGCCACGACGTCGGCGTGGGGCCCCGGCTCACCGCGCAGCACGGCATCGCTGATCTCGCGGTTGCGCGCGAC
The DNA here is from genome assembly GCA_964389945.1 of uncultured Actinomycetota bacterium. Lineage (GTDB taxonomy): Bacteria > Actinomycetota > Nitriliruptoria > Nitriliruptorales > Nitriliruptoraceae > JBFGFG01. Next base: position 6,218 of record CAYMGL010000002.1, on the reverse strand, counting down.
GTCGCCGCCCACGAGCTGGTCCACGGTGACCCGGTCGACGCCGAGCTCCGTCGGGTCCAGCACGGACTCCTCCACGACCCCGTCAGCCACACGCCACAGCCGGCTGGTCGTCGTGGTCGTCAGCTCGTCGAGGCCGTCGTCCCCGCGGAAGAGCAGGGCGCGACGCCCCAGGCGCGCCAGCGCCTCCGCCATGATCGGCGCCATGGCGGCGTCGCTCACGCCCACCACCTGGTGCTGTGCCCCCGCCGGGTTGCTCAGCGGCCCCAGCACGTTGAACACCGTGCGGATGCCGAGCGCACCCCGGACCGGGGCCACGTGCCGCATCGCCGGGTGGTAGGTCCGGGCGAACAGGAACGTGATCCCGACGTCCTCGAGGCACTGGGCCGCAGCCGCGGCGGGCAGGTCGATCACGACGCCCCAGGCCTCCAGGAGGTCCGCCGAGCCCGCCTTCGACGAGGCCGCACGGTTGCCGTGCTTGGCCACCTTCGCCCCTGCGGCCGCGCACACGAGTGCCGAGGTGGTGGAGATGTTGAACGTCCCCGCGCCGTCGCCGCCGGTGCCGCACGTGTCGAGCACCGGTCCGTCGACCGGCACCGGGGTGGCCGCCTCGACCATGGCCTCGACGAGCCCGGCGACCTCGTCAGGGGTGGCGCCCTTGGCCGCCATCGCCGTCAGGAAGGCGCTGACGACGACGTCGTCGACCTCACCGGCCATGACCGCCCGCAGCGCCGCCCCTGCGGCACCGCGGTCGAGGTCCCGCCCGGCCACGAGGTCCGTGAGCAGGGCTGACCAGTCGATGGTGCTGTCGGGCACGTCGTGTCCGCTCGCCGGGGGCACCGACGCTAGCGGCGGTACGTGGCCGCCCCGATCAGCCGCCTGTGACAGGGCTGGGGTCTACACTCTTCGACCCGTTGTCTGGACGACCCAGGGGGTGCCGTGGCAGACGACCAGCCACGCATCCTCGTCGTGGAGGACGAGCCCGACCTCGCCGGACTGGTGGAGGTCAACCTGAGTCTGGCCGGCTACGACGTCATCGTCGCCGGGACCGGCGAGGAGGGCCTCGCCGACCTGCGCAGGCACGAGCCGGACGCGGTGCTCCTCGACGTCATGCTGCCCGGGATCGACGGCTGGAACGTCCTGCGGACGATCAAGGAGGACCGCACGACGCGCGACCTCCCCGTCGTCATGCTCACGGCGCTCTCCGAGGAGCGCGACCTGATCCGGGGCCACCTGCAGGGCGCCGTCGAGTACGTGACGAAGCCGTTCGAGATGCGCCGCCTGCTCGAGACGGTCGAGGCGGTGCTGCGCGAGCCCTCGGACGCCGAGCGCGAGGACCGCAGGCGTCGCACCCGCACGATGCTGCGACGGCTGGCCGAACTCGACTCGGGCCGCACCGCCGAGGGCAACCACGTGCGCCTCAGCGCCCTGGAGCGCACGCCCCAGCCGGAGCGCGAGGAGACCCCGGAGGCGACGCCGGAGCAGATCGCCGGGCTCGCGACGATGACCGAGAAGCAACGGTGGCTGGCCAGCGCCCTCGGCGCCGGATGGGCCGCCCGCCGGATCGCGGAGCACCTCGACGTCAGTCGCTCCAACGTCTACGCGACCCGGCGTCGCGTCGCCCGCCGGCTGCACTGCGAGCCCGACGACGTCGCCGACGTCGCGGTCGCGCTCGGCATCCACGAGGAGGTCGGGCCGCCGCCCGACGACGACTGAACCCGTTCAGGCCGTCGCGGCCGTGAGCTCGTCGACCGCCCTGGCCACCGCGAACGGGTCGACCGGCTTGGGCAGCGTCGTGGCCGCGTGGGCCCAGTCCGCCAGCCAGCGGTCCTCGCTGCGCGCCGTCAGCACGACGGCCGGCGGCGTCGTGGCGCCCTCCTGCTCGGCCTGGAGGTGGAACTCGTAGAGGAACGAGAAACCACCCTGGGGCGCGAGGTCGCCGTCGATCACGAGCACGTCGAAGTCCTCGTCGACGAGCAGGCGCTTGGCCTCGCGAGCCGTGGTGGCCTCGGTCAGCTCCATCCCCGGTCGTGGACGCAGCATCGACGCCGCCCGCGCGCGCTCGACCTCGTGCTCGGAGACGATCAGGACGCGCACGGTGCTCTCCGCTGACGACAGGCAGGGCGGGCCGTGGGGCCCGGTCCGGCCGACGATAGCGCGCTAGGTTCGTCGGCCGTCGCCAGGAGGTGCCCGTGCAGCGCGTCAACCTCGACGTCGCCGCCGGCTGGCCCCTGCGGGACGTCGCCCGGCGGGCGCTCGTCGACGCGCTCGCCGTCACCGACGGCGACCCGGCGCGGTCGTACCTCGAGGGCGCGACGAGCCGTGAGCTGCTGGCCGCGGCGACCGCGACGACCGCCGAGCTGCTCGGTGCGGCCGACGAGGACGTCGTGTGGACCTCCGGGGGGACGGAGGCGGCCAACCTCGCCGTCACCGGGCCTGTCCGGGCGGCACGCGAGCGCGGCGACCGGCGCCGGGGCCTGGTCGTGTCGGCCGTCGAGCACTCCGCCGTGCTCGACAGCGCCCGTCGGCTCGCCGCTGACGGCGAGGTCGAGCTGACCGTCGTCCCGGTCGACGGCGCCGGCGTCGTGGACCTCGACGCCGTCGACGACGCAGTGGACGACGGCACGGTCGCCGTGCACGTCCAGCACGCCAACCACGAGGTCGGGACGCTGCAGCCGACCCACGAGGTCCAGCGCATCTGCCGGGAACGGGGCGCACTGCTCCACGTCGACGCCTGCCAGGCCGTGGGACAGCTCGGCGTGACCCTCGCCCAGAGCGGGGCCGACCTGCTGACGCTGTCGGCGACCAAGTTCGGCGGTCCGCGGGGCGTCGGCGCCCTCGTGCTCGGCCCGCGGGGCCGGTCGGCGCCGTTGCTGCTGGGTGACGACCGGCAGCGCGGCCGACGGGCCGGTCGACTGCCCGTTTCTTCGATCGCGGCGGCCGCCGTCGCGCTCGACGAGGCCGTGGCGACCATGGAGCGGGACCGGTCGGCGCGCGAGCTCGTGCGCCGCCACCTGCGGGCCGGACTGGACGCCGTCGAGGACGTGGCCGTGCACGGGCCACTTGCCGAGGCACACCCGGGGATCGTGGCGGTGTCGGCGCTGTACGTGGCGGGCGACGCCCTCGCCGACGGGCTGGACGGACGGGGTTGGGCGGTGGCGAGCGGTTCGAGCTGCGCCGTACGTTCCGGGGAGCCGCCGCACGTGCTGGTGGCGATGCGCGCACTCACCCACGGGCACCTGCGCATCTCGTTCGGCCCCGACCTCGACGTGCCCACGGCTGACGCCTTCCTCGCCGACTACCGGCACGTCGTCAGCGAGCTGCGCGCCCAGTCCGGCAGGAGGACCACGTGACCGACGCCACCACCGACGCGACCACCGACGACGCCCCGGCGGTCGACGAGGACGGCCGCCGGATCGTCGACGCGATCGGGATGCCGTGCCCACGACCCGTGATCGAGCTCGCAGCCGCGATCAAGCAGGTCGCGATCGGTGACGAGGTCCGACTGCTCGCCGACGACCCCGCCGCCGACGTCGACGTGCCGGTGTGGTGCCGGATGCAGCGCCAGGCGCTGCTGGCACAGACGCGCGAGGACGACGTCCTGGTGTTCCTGGTCCGCAAGCTGCGCGAGACGTGATGCTGCCGCTGGCCGAACGCCTCGACGTCGTCCTGTTCGGAGCGACGGGGACGACCGGCGGCAACGCGCTGCCCCACCTGGCGCGACGCGCCAGCGAGCTCGGGTTGCGCTGGGGGGTCGCCGGACGCCGTCCGCAGACGCTGATGCAGCGCGCGGCGGAGCTCCCTGCCGACCAGCAGCCCCACGTGCTGGAGGCAGACCTCGACGAACCGGTCACCATCCGTGAGCTCGCGGCCAGCGCCCGGGTCGTGATCAACGCCGTCGGCCCGTACCGGCACTCGGCGGACCCCGTCATCACGGCCTGCATCGAGGCCGGGGCGCACTACCTCGACGTCACGGGCGAGACCGACGTCGTCGCGGCGATGGTCCGGCGCCATGACGCGGACGCCCGCGCCGCCGGCGTGCGCATCGTGCAGGCGGCCGGCTACGAGGCGCTCCCGTTCGACCTCGCCGTGGCCCTCGCGATCGAACGGGCAGCAGCCCGTGGGACGCGGCTGGTCGCGGCCGACGCGATCGGCTCGTTCGCACTGCCGCCCGGTCTGCCGCGACCCAGCGACGGGGTCTCCGGGGGCACCTACGCCTCGACCGTCGAGGCCGTGCGTGACGGCGAGCTCACCACGCTGCTGGACCCCGCGAGCCTCGTCGACGACCCGACCGAGGCCGAGGCCGTCCGCGCCGCGAGCCCGCTGGGCCTCCTGCCCCGGCTGGCCGGGACGTCGGTCGTCGTGCCCATGGTCCCCTCGCCGCTGACCAACCCCCCGGTGGTGCACCGCACCGCCTCGGTGCTCCGCCGTGAGGGCGCCGGCCCGTCGGACACGTTCCGCTACCGGGAGGGCCTCGCGCTCGGCGACGGCCTGCTGACCCTGCCGGTCCAACTCGCGCTCGCTGCCCCGATCGGCGCGGTCACCGCCGGGGCGACGTGGTTGGCACGCCTCGCGCCGCAGCCGCTGCGCGAGCTGACGGCCACGGCGATGCAGCGGCTCGGTCCCGAGGCCGGCGCCGGCCCCCGCGCCGACCGGCTGGAGGGCTGGCGGTGGCGGCTCGAGGTGCTGGGCGAGTGCGCGGACGGCTCCACCGAGCGCGTCACCGTCGACGCCGACGGCCACCCGGGCTACCTGGCCACCTCGCGGATGCTCGCCGAGGCCGCCCTGCTCCTGGCCGACGACGGCGCCGACCTCCCCGACCGCGCAGGCCACCTGACCCCGGCGCTCGCGCTCGGCACGGCGGAGCTCGAGCGGTTCGCCGAGGCCGGGATGCGCATCCGGGGTGCCTGACCGGGCCGCGGACATCGACCACCTGGTCAGCAGCGACGCGGACCTCGCCGCTGTCGTGGCGCGGTACGGGCCACCGCCGGACTGGCGGCGCCCCGCGACGTTCCCGACGCTCGTGCTGCAGGTGCTCGAGCAGCAGCTGTCCCTCGACGCGGCCGCGGCCCACTACGCCGCCCTGTGCGACGCACTCGGCGCGCCCGCACCATCACCTGCCGGGGTGCTGGCCCTCGACGACGACCAGCTGCGGGCAGCGGGTGTCAGCCGACAGAAGGCTCGCTACCTGCGGGAGCTCGCCTCGCGGGTCGCCGACGGGCGGCTCGACCTCGATGCGGTCGCCACGGCCACCGACGAGGACGCGCTCGCTGCCCTGACGGCCGTCCCCGGAATCGGCCCGTGGACCGCGTCGGTCTTCCTGCTGTTCGCGCTGGGGCGCCGTGACCTGTTCCCGGTCGGGGACCGCGCCCTGCAGGTCGGGACCGCGGAGCTGCTCGGGCTCGACGGGGTCCCGGCCGGCGCCGAGCTCGCGGCGATCGCGACGCGGTGGGCGCCGCGGCGGTCGGCGGCGGCGGTGCTCGTGTGGCACGCCTACCTCGCCCGGCGCGGCCGGAGCATGTGACGGCTCAGCGCGCACGTGTCCAGGTCGTCTGGACGAGGCCACCCGGCAGGAGCCGTGGGGTCGCGGCCGTGAACCGCAGGTCGTGCTCGACGTTCCCGAACAGCCGGATCCCGTCCCCCAGGAGCACGGGCACGACGGTGATCGTGAGCTCGTCGACGAGGTCCGCCGCGAGGAACTGCCGGATGACGTCACCGCCGTCGACGTAGGCGCTGGTGCGACCCTCGGCAGCGAGGTCCGCCACGACCTCCGCCACCGGGCCCCGCGCCGTCCGCACGTCGGCACCGGACGGCACGGCGTCGAGCGGCCGGTGGGTCAGGACGACGACCGGCAGGTCGTACGGCCACCCGACGTCGAAGCCGATGACGGTGTCGTACGTGGCGCGCCCCATGACGAGCACGTCCATCCGGGCGACGAACGCCTCGTAACCGTGCTCGTCCCCCTCGGCCGACGCGTCCGCCTGCGGCAGCCAGTCGAGGCTCCCGTCGGGCCGGGCGATGCAGCCGTCGAGGCTGGTGGCGACGAAGACGGCACAGCGCACCGGGGCTCCTCCGAGAACGACGACGGGCCGCCCGGGGGGGGCGGCCCTCGTCACCGGTCGATCGCGGTCAGAACGTCGCCGACTCACCGCAGGCGCACGAGCCACTGGAGTTCGGGTTGTCGATGGAGAACCCGGACTGCTCCAGGGACTCCTTCCAGT
>CAYMGL010000001.1:0-50479 GCA_964389945.1 uncultured Actinomycetota bacterium | reverse complement strand
CGTCCCCACGCTCGACCGTCGACGGTTTCACCACCGCGATGCAACGGCTGGCGACCTGCGACTCCCGCCGTGTGCTGGTCCACGGCGGACCGGGCTGGGAGGTGCACCCCGCCCGGTCCGCCCGCCAGGACCTGTTGGAGCGGCGTCGGATGGTCCTGGCCCGCCTGGCCGGACTGGTGCTCGCCACGTTCCTGACCGCGCTCGTCGCCGGCGGTGCCTTCTGGTGGACCCTCGCCGTGCTGGCCGTCCTGGCCTGTGGCGGCTACGTCGCCGTCCTGCGCTGGCTGAAGCTGCGTCGTGACCGGGTCCGCGACGTCGTCTCGCTGCACCCCGCCCGACGTGCGCGCGACGCGGCACGCCGCATGGTCGAGCAGGCCGCACGGGCCTCGGCAGACCGGACCCGCGCGAACGACGCCCGACGCGACGTCGTCTGACTCAGCGCGGCGCCATGCGGATGGCCCCGTCGAGGCGGATGACCTCGCCGTTGAGCATCGGGTTCTCGACGACCTGTCGGACCAGCAGCCCGTACTCGTCCGGGTCGCCGAGCCGGCTGGGGTGCGGGACCTGGTTGCCCAGCGACTGCAGCGCCTCCTCGGGCAGACCGAGCAGCAGCGGGGTGCGGAACAGGCCGGGTGCGATCGTCATCACCCGGACCTGCCACTGGGCGAGGTCGCGGGCCAGCGGCAGCGTCATGCCGACGACACCGCCCTTGGACGCCGAGTAGGCGGCCTGGCCGATCTGGCCGTCGAAGGCCGCGGCCGACGCCGTGTTCACGATCACGCCGCGCTCCTCGCCGAGAGGGTCGTGGCGCGCCATCTCCGCCGCAGCCAGCCGCAGCACGTTGAACGTGCCGATGAGGTTGACCTCCACGACGGTGCGGAAGTGACCGAGGTCGGACGGGCTGCCGTCGCGTGCCAGGACCCGCTTGGGCGGTCCGATCCCGGCGCAGTTGACCGCGATGCGCAGGGGCCCGAGCTCGCCGGCGATCCCGACGGCCGCCGCCACCGCCTCCTCGTCCGTCACGTCGGCCGGGGCGAAGGTCGCGCCGATCTCGTCGGCGACGCTGCTGCCGTCGGAGGACGGCAGGTCGACGATGCACACCGACGCACCCGCGTCCAGCAGTCGCCTGGCGGTGGCCAGCCCCAGCCCGGAGGCCCCTCCGGTCACCAGTGCGGCGGTCCCAGCGATCTCCACGTCGGCTCCTTGTCGGTGGTCGCGCGTGGGAGGCTAATGCCCTGCCGGGTCGCGTCGGCCCCGACGATGTGCTGTGCTGTGCACGAGGAGGTGCCCGTGACCACCCGCACGTTCGCGTTCCGCTTCGACGGCGTCGCGTTGCCCCTGCGCGCGCTCGGCATCAGCCCGCGCACCGCCCGCGTCGACGTGACCGACACGCACCTGGACGCCCGCTTCGGCCCGTGGTCCTGCCGCACGCCGCTGACCAACGTCAAGGACGTGCGGATCACCCGCGACTACACGGCGGTGAAGGCCATCGGTCCCCGCGGGTCGTTCGCCGACCTCGGCGCGACCTTCGGCACCTCGACCGTGGGCGGGGTCTGCGTCTGCTTCCACCGCAGGGTCGCCGCCCTGACCCCGGCAGCGGTGCACCCCGGGATCACGCTGACCGTGGAGGACCTCGAGGGCTTCGCCGCGCACCTGCGGGAACGGTGCGGCCTGCCGGTCACCGACGACGCTCCAGGATGAACGGCTGGATCAGTCGCTCCTCGTCGAACCCGAGCCCGGCGTAGAGGGCCCGGGCCGCCTCGTTGCTGACGTAGACCGTCAGGAACGCCCGCTCCATGCCGCGACGCCGGGCCAGGTCCAGCGTCGCGACGAGCAGGTCACGGCCGAGGCCCCGCCGCCGCGCGCCCGGGTCGACGCCCAGGAAGTCGATGTAGAGCGAGGCCTCCTCCTGCTCCTGCGTCGCGACGTAGCCGTGGGGCGGCTCGCCGATGACCAGGACGGTGGTGGCCTCGTCGCGGACGAGACGCCGCCCCGGCGTGTGCGTGCCGGGGAACAGCCGGTCGTGGAGGGCCGCGACGACGTCCCGGTCCTCGTCGTCGAGCGTCTGGACGTGCGGGGTGTCGGCGTCGGGCTCCCACGCCCGCAGGTCGAGCGCGAGGATGGCGCTCGGCTGCCGCGGCGCGTAGCCGAGCGCCGTGGCCAGCGCGGCCTGCGTCGTGTTGCGGGCGTCCGGCGCGAACTCCCGGTGCTGCAACCCGTCGACCAGTGGTTCGGCCGCGTCCAGCAGTGCGCGGGCGATCGCGTCGTCGTCGGCCCACGGGCCGAGCCACCAGCAGCGACCGAGCTCGGCATCGGTGTCGACGACGAGGACGCCGACGACGTCGTCACCGTCGGTGGCGACGAGGGTGTGGTCACGCCACTCGTCGACGGCGCGGACGTCGCTGCGCACGGTCAGCTCGCCCTCACCGACGAAGGTGACGTTCCGGGTCGGGTCGGCCTGGGCCGCGGTCACGTAGGCGACGGCCGCCTCGTCGGACGCGTCGCCCAGCGGCGCCACCCGCACGCCGGTCACGGGGTCGCCGCCGTGACGAGTTCGCGTTCGAGGTGGGACCGGAGCTCGGCCGGGATCGGCTGGGACCGCTGCTCCCCGGGGACGACGACGACGTAGGTGGTGGTGATCGTGACCGCCGGTCGGTCCCCGACGCGCGCCCGGTACTGCAGGTCGAACGACGTGGTGCCGATCCTGGTGGGCGCGACCTCCAGCGCCACCTCCTCGTCGAAGTGGGCGGCACCGACGTAGTCCAGCGAGGATGCCCGCACCATGATGTCGAACGTCGCGTCACTGCCCGTCCACAGCGTGGCGGGGTCGTAGCCGAGGTGTTCGAACCAGCGCGTGGTCGCGTCGTCGGCGTAGGTCAGCCAGTGGGCGTTGAAGACGACGCCCTGGGCATCGACCTCGGCGTAGCGGACGCGGACCGTGTGGGTGAAGGGCACGTGCGGACGACCTCCGTGCGGGGTGGCGAAGCATGCCACGGCGACGCGCGGGGGGTCCCCCGAGCGACGGGACCTTGGTCACCTGTCCGGGTCGGCCGGGCTCCACACCATGCAGTAACGGGACGAGGAGACGACGATGGCGGCACAGATGAGGGACCGCTCGGGGATGGAGATCCTGGACCACGAGGAGTGCATGGAGCTCCTGGCCACCGTGCCGGTCGGCCGGGTCGCGATGATCGACGGCGGCGAGATCGCGGTGCTGCCGGTCAACCACGTGGTGCACGAGGGCCGGGTCTGCTTCCGCAGCGCACCCGGGGCGAAGCTGGACGCCGGGATCATGCAGCACGTGGCGACCTTCCAGGCCGACCACTACGACGAGCGCAACGGCACGGGCTGGAGCGTCCTGATCAAGGGGCGCGCCGACCTGGTGACCGACGCCGACGAGTTGGAGCAGCTGCGTGCGTCGGGCGTGCGACCGTGGTCGAACCCGACCTTCCGCACCAACTGGGTGGCGATGCAGGCGAACTCGGTGACCGGCCGCCGGATCCGCCCCGAGGACCGCTGACCACCGGCCGGGCCGCCCGGGGAGGGGCGGCCCTGCCGGATCGCTCGTCGCTGGTCAGTCGCCCGCGGTCATGAAGACCCACGTGCCGTCCGCGTCGATGCCGACGCGCCAGCCGAGGTAGCCGTCGGGCGCCTCGCGCAGCTCCTCGACCTGGGCCGCGGTGTACAGCCCGCTGTCGACCAGTTCCTGCCAGGCCGCGTCGTCGGCGTCGACGCCGGCCGCGGCCGGCCAGGTCCAGATCTCGCCGTCACCGGCGAGCGTCGGGGTCGTGCCGGACAGCAGGGTCGCCAGCGCCGTCCAGCCGGAGGGCGTGGTCGTGCCGTCCTCGGGCAGGGCGAACACGTCCCCGACGGTCGCGCTGCCGAAGAGGAAGGAGGTCCCGGACTCGGTGGCCGCGGTCGTCAGCAGCTGCTCGTCGCAGCGGACGGCCGCGTCCAGCAGGAAGCTGGCCGTCGCCGCGGTCTCGGTGGGCAGTCCGGCGTCGGCGACCGTGCCGGTGGTCCCGGCGGCCGAGCAGTCCGCTGCGACGTCGTCGGTGCTCGTCCCGTCGTCGGCAGCCTCGTCGTCCGCGGGCTGGTCGTCCGCGGGCTGGTCGTCGGTTGCGTCGTCGCCCGTCGCGTCGTCGTCCGTGGTCTCGTCGACCGCGTCGTCGGTCGTGTCGTCCTCCGGTGCCTCGGCCTGCTGGTCGTCAGCGGCCGCGGGGTCGGAGGTCGTGCCGTCCACGGTGCCGGCGCAGGCGGTGAGTGCGACGGCCGTGGCGGCGATGGCAAGGATGCGTGTGGTCCGCATGGGAGGGTCCTCGGTGTGTGTGCCTCCCCGACGGTCGAGGAGTGCTCTGCACCCCTGCAGTCGCACAGGTCGTCGGTGGGGTTGTCAGGACCCGACCGCGTGTCCGCCCAGCGCTCAGACCGCGCAGACGCCGTCGACGCAGGCCTCGTCGGGGCCGTGTGCATGGCCCTCGTGGGCGGGCACCGCGGCCCCGTTCGCGCGCACCTGCTCGAGGGCGGCCCGCAGGTGGGTGGCGGGCTGGGCGCCGGAGACCCCGACCCGCCGGTCGATCACGAAGAACGGGACGCCGCTGATCCCGTACTCGCGGGCCTGGGCCTCGTCGGCGCGCACCGCGTCGGCGTGGTCGTCCCCGGCGAGCACGCTCGTGACCTCGTCACGGTCGAGCCCCGCGTCGACCGCGAGGTCGGTGAGCTCGTCGTGCTCGGCGATCGCCACGCCTTCGCTGTGGTAGCCGCGCAGGAACCGGTCCTTGACCCGGTGCTGGACGCCGCGCTCGGCCGCGAGGTGGAGCAGTCGGTGGGCGTCGAAGGTGTTGCCCGGTCGCGCGATGTCGAAGCGGAAGTCGATGCCCTCCTCGGCACCTGCCTGCGTCATCCGGTCGATCATCGCCTGCGCCTGTTCGCGGCTGGTGCGGTACTTGCCGGCCAGCAGCGCCACGTAGTCGCCCTCGATCGTGCCGCGGCGGCTCGGGTCGAGCTCGAAGGACCGCCACCGGACGGTGACGTCGTCCGCGTGCTCCCAGCCGTCGAGGGCCTGTTCGAAGCGCCGCTTGCCGATGGCGCACCAGGGGCAGACGACGTCGGACCAGATCTCGACCAGCACGGGAGCCTCGCTCGAAAGCATTCGGGAGTGGGGGAGTGGAACAGGGACAACGGTGCCGACGCGACCCGGCTTCCACAACGTCCGCTGGCCGGACACGGTCGCTGGCCGCGCCTCGCTTACGCTGCCGCCCGACCGCAGCTGGAGGACCGTGGCGCAGGACGAGCGGACGACGCCGACGTGGGCCCCGTCGGACCTCTTCGCCGTGGCCGAGGAGGTGGTCGGCGCCGCGATCGAGGGGCCCGTCCACGTCCGTGGCCGCGTCGTGGACACCGGTGCGTCGCGCGGCGGGACGCAGTTCGTGACGCTCGTCGACGAGGACGTGCAGGCACCGGCCTGGGACACGCCCCGACTGGGACTGGTCGTCTTCGCCTGGCGCGCCCGGTGGTTGGAGCGGCCGCTCGGTGGACCCGTCAGCGAGGCGCTGACGACCGGCACGGTCGTCGACGCCGTGGGCGAGCTGGGCATCGCGCCGGGGGACGGCAGCCTCCAGCTGCGGACGCAGTCGATCGCGGTCGCCGCCGCGTCGCGCGACGCCGCGGCCGTCGAGGCGCTCCGCCGCAGGATCGTGGAGGAGGACTGGGTCGCGGCCCGGCCGGACCTCCCGCCGGTCCTGCGACGCGTGGGGGCGTTGATCTCCGTGGCGGGCGACGGCGACCTCGACGAGGCGCTGCGAGTCCTCGAGCACGACGCGCTGGCCCCGGCGTTCTGCCGGCACCGCATCCACCCGCTCTCGGCGACCGCCTCGGTCGACGTGCCGGAACTGCTGGACCACCACGTGCGCGCCGGGGTCGATGCCGTGCTGATCGCGTTCGGTGGGCACCTGCCGCCGGTCAGTGCCTGGGACGGTGCACCGGTCCTGGAGGCGATCCACCGCGCGCACCTCGCCGGCGTGCCCGTGGTGGCCGGCTTCGCGCACGGACGCGACCAGCCGCTGACCAAGCTCGTGGCCCACAACCATGCGCAGGCCTCGGCCGCCGTCGGGGCCCTGGTCCACCACAACCACCGCCTGCTGGGCCGGCTGGGCCCGGCGCTGGCAGCCACCGTGGGGCAGGTCGACGGCGCCCGCGTGCGGGTGCGGGACGGTGCCGTGCAGGCATTGCGCCGCGCGCACGCCAGCACGACGGCCGTGGCCGGACGCACCACGCGCGCGGCCGTCGTGGACGTCGAGCGGGTCGCCGGGGTGGCCGCCGCCCTGGCGGATCGTGACCTGCTGCTGGACCGGCTGCGGGGCACGCTCGACGCGATCGGCGACCCCGGCCCGGCCCTGCGTCGCGAGCTCGCGGACGTCGTGGGTCGCACCGACGACGTCGTCGGTCGGTTGCGTCGCGAGCTGGCCACGACGCACGAGGCCGCCGGGCGGCTGCCGGGCCTGCTGCGACGCGGCTTCGCGCTGGTCACCGACGACGACGGCCAGCCGCTCCCGGACGCCGGCCCCGCAGCCGGCAGTCACGTGCGCATCACCACCGCAACGACCACCTTCGGCGCCACCGTCGACGAGGAGGACCCCGATGACTGAACCCGTCGATGCCGCGACCTACGCGGCCAACCTGGAACGACTCGACCGCATCGGCCGCGAGGCGCTCGCCGCCGACCCGGCCGAGGCGATCGGCCTCGTCCGTGAGGCCAACGAGCTGGTCGGGGAGCTGCTGCCGATGCACCGCCAGCTGATGGAGGAGCTCGCGACGCACCGCAGGACGCTGCAGGCAGCCTGCGAGGAGCTCGCTGCCGAGGGCGCTGCGGCCGCACCGGACGGGTCTGCGCCGAGCGGGTCGGCGTCCGACGAGGCGCTCGACCGGCTCGACGGCGTCGGTGACGACGAGGGCGCGCCCTTCTGAGACGGTCAGCCCGGGGGCGTCGGACGCACGCCGGACGTGGGTGTGCGGCTGGCGCAAGTGCCGTCACGGTCGGCGGTCCGCGACTGGCGCTGCGGCGGCCTGCTGCCGATGCAGTGGTATGCCCTCCGTGACCTCCCCGTACCCCCCACCGCTCTCGTCGCCGCCGACCGTGGAGACGCTCGAGCGCCTGCTCATGGGCCTGGAACGACCGGAGGAGAGGGTCGCCCCGCGGTCAGCGGTCGTCGACCTCTCCGACGACGTGCTGTTCGAGGAGGGGCCGACGGAGGCAGCTCGCCGTCCGACCGAGGTGCCGGCGACTGCAGGCACGGCCGCGACCGCGAGCGGCCCGCGTCCCGTGTCGGCACCGGACCTCACGTGGTCGGCGCACCCGGGCCGCTCACGCAGGCTGCGCGTCGGCGCACCCACGGCGGCCGTGGCCGTCACGACCGCTGCCCTGGCCGCCGCCGCCGCGGCAGGCCTCGGCCTCCTCTGACGTCGGACCCGGTGTGCGCGTCGACGCGACGTCCGGGGCCGCCTGATCAGTCGTCGGCGAACTCGGGTGGGACACCACCGGTGGCGATGGGACCCCAGTCGGTGATCTCGACGTCGATCGCGACCTTGCTGCGGTCGCGCATCGCCTGCCGGTACTCGTCCCAGTCGGGGTGGTCGCCGGCGGCGGCGCGGTAGTAGTCGACCAGCCGCTCCACGCCTGCCTCGCCCTCGTGGACCGTGGCCGTGCCGTACAGCTGCACCCACGGGCCGCCGAAGTCGTCGGACAGCACCACGACCGAGCACGCGGGCCGCTTGGTGAGGTTGATCGTCTTGGCGCGCGTCGGGTAGCTCGAGACGAGGACGTGGCCGTCGTCGTCGAGGGCACCGGTCACCGGTGAGACCTGCGGGCGCCCGTCGTCGCGGGTGGTCACCAGCAGGAGGTTGCGCCGCGGCGCGACGAAGGCCTCGAGCTCGTCGCGCTCGACGCGGTCGGCACGTGCGACCTGCATGGTTGCTCCTGTCGGTTGGTCAGGTCGGGCTGATCCCGAGCTTGTGGAGGAAGGCGGTGTTGTCCGGCTCGCGACCGAGGAAGGCACGGACGGAGTCGCCGGCGTCGCGGCTGCCCCCGACCTCGAGGATCTCGCGGCGGTAGTCCCTGCCGACCTCGGGGTTCGTCGGCCCCTCCTCGGCGAACCGCCGGAAGAGGTCGTCGCCGATCACCTCGGCCCAGAGGTAGCCGTAGTAGCCGGCGTCGTACCCGCCGAGGATGTGGGCGAACGTGGCCGGGAAGAACGTGTCCTCGGGGTGCGGCATCAGCGTGACCTCGGTCGCGCGGCGGGTCACCTCGTCGAGGTCGACGTCGGGCGCCTCCTCGCCGTGCAGCGCGAGGTCCAGCTGCCCGAAGTGCACCTGCCGCAGCTTCTGCAGCGCCACGTCGAGGTTGCGGGCGGCGACGAGCGCCTCGACGAGCTCGGCGGGGATCGGCTCGCCGGTCTCGTGGTGTCGGGCGAACGTGCCGAGGACCTCGGGGTCCCAGCACCAGTGCTCCATGATCTGCGAGGGCGCCTCGACGAAGTCGCGCTCGACGCTGGTGCCGCTGAAGCGCACCAGCTCGGCCCGGGTCAGGACCTGGTGCAGGATGTGCCCGTACTCGTGGAACAGCGTCTCGACCTCGCTGTGCTGGAGCAGCGACGGCCGGTCACCGGTGGGACGGGTGAAGTTCGCCCGGATGCACGACGTCGGTTGCTGGTAGCCGCCGTTCGGGAGGGCACGACCCTTCGTCAGCGTGAAGGCGGCAGCGTGGCCGTAGGTGCCCTCGCGGGGGAACAGGTCCATGTGGACCGTGCCGATGCGGTCCCCCGACGCGCGGTCGCGGATCGTGAACGAGCGCACGTCCTCGTGCCAGACGTCGGCGTCGAGCGGTTCGTGGTCGATGCCGAAGACGTCGCCGGTCAGGTCGAACAGACCGTCGAGGACCTGCTCGAGCGGGAAGTGCGCGGCCACCTCGTCGTTGTCGATGCCGTGCTGTTCGCGCTGGAGACGGGTGTGGTAGTAGCGCCAGTCCCACCGCTGGACGACCGCGTCGTCGTCCCCGACGTCATCGGCGAGCATGCGCTGCATCACGCCGATCTCCTCGCGACCGGCGGCGGTCAGCGCGGGGACCAGCCCGTCGTACAGCTCCCACACGGCGGCCGGCTCCCCGGCCATGCGCTCCTCGAGCCTGTGGTGGGCCCAGGACGGCTGCCCGAGCAGCTCGGCGATGCGGGCCCGGTGTCGGATCGCCTCGGCGAGCAGCTTCCGGTTCGGCGCCTCGGCCCGGGTGTTGAACCGACGGTCGAGCTCCTGACGCAGGTCGCGTCGCTCGGCGCGCTCCAGGAACGGGACGGCGTCGGGGTAGGCCAGCGTCACGAGGTACGTGCCGTCCTCGTCGCCCGGCTCCAGGCCCTCCACGTAGCTGTCGGGGAGGCCGGCGAGGTCCTCGCGCGTGACCGTCATCGGGTCCTCGTGGTCGGCGAGGTTGCGCTGGAAGGCGACCCCGATCTCGACCAGCCGCTCGCTGCGCTCCTGCATCTCCGCGCGTGCCTCGGGGTCGAGCTCGTGACCGGCGCGGCGCAGGTCGCGCTGGACGAACGCCAGCAGTCGCGCCCGCTCGCCGGTCAGCGCCCGGGCCTCGTCGGTGGCGGCGTAGGCGGTGACGGCCGCGTACAGGTCGTCGCGGAAGTCCAGCCCCACCTGCCACTGCTGGATGCGCTGTTCGGCGGCGCGAGCCGCATCACGCAGGTCGGGGTCCGGGTGGACGTTGGCGAGGAACGCCCCGCGCCCGTAGGCCGTGACGAGCAGGTCGTCGGCGTCCTCGAGGGGCTGCAGGACCGTGTCCCAGGTCAACGACGTCGTGTCCACGGCGGTCGCGACGAGCTCCTCGGCGCGGGCGATGGCCTCGTCGGTCAGCGACGTGACCTCGTCGGCGGACGTGGCGAACTGCACGGTGCGCTCCTGGTGGGGGGCACACCGACGGTAGGCGGTCCGCCGGTCAGGCCGTCGCCCGCCAGCGTCCGTCCGACCGGGACACGGTGACGTCGAGCCCGTACGTCGCCGAGACCCACCGGGACGTGATCGTGTCGTCGACCGTCCCAGCGGCCACCACGCGGCCGTCGCGCAGCAGCACCGCACGTGTCGCGGCCCGCGGGACCTCCTCGAGGTGGTGGGTCACCAGCACCGTCGAGGGGCCGTCGGGTCGGGCGAGGAGGTCGTCGAGCAGGGCGAGGAAGTGCTCCCGCTGCGCGAGGTCGAGCCCGGCGCACGGCTCGTCGAGGAGGAGCAGGTCGGGGTCGACGACGAGCGCACGGGCGAGCAGGGCGCGCTGCCACTCGCCGGCCGACAGCTCGCGTCCCGGTCGGTCGGCGAGGCCGCGCATGCCGACCTGGTCGAGCGCGGCGTCGGCCCGCGCCAGGCCCTCGTCGTCGAGCTCGCGACGCGTGGGGGCGGTGACGGCGTGGATGCCTGCGGCGACGAGGTGGCGGATGGGAGCGCGACGGTCGATCAGCCGGTCGAGGGCATCGCTCATGATCCCGATCCGGCGGCGCAACGACCGCACGTCGACGCGGCCCACCCGGTGGCCGAGGATGTCGACGGTGCCCGACGACGGGAGCCGGTAGCCGGAGAGCAACCGCAGCAGCGTGGTCTTGCCGGCACCGTTGGGGCCGAGCACGACCGCGTGCTCCCCGGCCGGTAGCGACCAGGTGACGTCGGCGAGGATCGGCGTGCCGCCCTCGACCACGGTGGCACCGTCCAGCGAGACGGCGGGGGAGGTGCGGATGAGGGGTCCAGGGCCGGGGCGTCGCCAGTCAACCGTCCACGACCTAGGTTCGACCACACCCGATCGTCGAGGACGTCATCGCCACGATCCGCCGTCTCGCCCACTCCTGCCTGCTGGTCACCACCGACAGCGGCACGACGCTGTTCGACCCCGGCTTCTTCAGCTGGGACGAGCAGCCGGTCGACCTCGGGTCGATCGGCGACGTGCACCGCGTCTGCATCACCCACGAGCACGCGGACCACGTCAAGCCCGAGTTCGTCGCCTGGCTGCGTGACCGCGGGGACGACGTCACCGTCCACGGTCCGTCGTCGGTCGCCGACGTGCTCGCGCCCCACGACATCGAGGTCGCCACCGACGTCCCCGACGACATGACGGCCGAGGACGTCGACCACGGCACGCTGCCCAACGGCACGACCGTCCCCAACCGCAGTTGGACCGTCGGTGACGTGCTGACCCACCCCGGTGACAGCTACGCGCCCACGTCCTCGGCACCGACACTGGCGCTGCCGCTGCTGACGCCGTGGGGCTCGGCAACCGAGGCGGTGCAGTTCGCGCGCCGCGTCGGTGCCCGGCAGGTCGTCCCGGTCCACGACCTCTACCTCACCAGCATGGGGCGAGGCTTCATCGCCGGCATCGTCCGCGGCGCGCTGGCCGAGCACGACATCGAGGTCGTCGAGCTCGACTGGGGCGGCTCGGCGACGGTGTGAGCGACGCCCTGACGCGCCGGGCGTGCAACCGCGCCACGTTGGCGCGCCAGTTGCTGCTGGCGCGGGCCCCGCTGGACGTCGAGGACGCGGTGCGGCGCGTCGTGGCGATCCAGGCGCAGGAGCCTGCGTCGATCCACCTCGCGCTGCGGGCACGCGTTGCCGACGTCACGCCCGCTGCGGTGGACGCGGCGCTGGCGGCGCGCAGCGTCGTCCGTGCGACGCTCATGCGCATCACGCTGCACGCGGTCCACGCCGACGACCACGCCACCCTGCACGCCGCCATGCAGCCGACCTTGCGTGCGGCGCGGCTCAACGACCGCCGGTTCCGTGACACGGGGACCAGCATCGAGGAGGCCGACGCAGCGCTCGCGGCGCTGCTGGACTGGGCGACCGAGCCGCGCACGAACGCCGAGGCCGAGGCGTGGCTGGCTGCGCGTGGCCTCGACGACCCGATGGTCTGGTGGGCACTGCGGCAGTACGGGCCGCTGCTGCGGTCGGTCAGCGACGAGGCCACGTGGGCGTTCAGCAGCTCGGTGGCCACCTACGAGGCAGCGCCGACGCCGCCACCACCACCGGGGGACCACCAGCACGCCGACGAGGCGCTGCGACAGCTGGTCCGTCGTTACCTCGCCGGATTCGGACCGGCCACGCTCCACGACATCGGCCAGTTCGGGCTGCTGCCGCTGCGGCGGCTCCGCCCGGTGGTGGCGGCGATGGCCGACGAGCTCGTCGAGCTCGTCGGCCCCGACGGCGTCCAGCTGCTCGACGTGCCGGGGGGCGAGCTCCCGGCGGAGGACGTCGTGGCGCCGCCGCGGCTGCTGCCGATGTGGGACTCGGTGCTGTTCGCGTACGCCGACCGGACGCGGATCATCGACGACGACGTGCGGGCCCAGGTGATCCGGCGCAACGGGGACACGCTGCCGAGCGTGCTGGTCGACGGCCGCGTCGTGGGTGTCTGGCGTCCCGCACCGGACGGCGCCGGCATCGAGGTCACGACCCTCCGCACGCTCGACGACGCGGCGTGGGCGGGCCTCGCTGCGGAGGCCGCCGACGTGCTCGCGTTCGTCGGCGACCGGGACCCGGCGCTGTACGCCCGCCACCGACGCTGGTGGGACCGGCTCGACGGCGTGGTCACGACCCGCGTGCTGGCGCCGTGACGGTCAGGCGACGGGGCCCCACCGGACCACGTTCGCGGCCCACGTGTAGCCGGTGCCGGCAGCCAGCAGCAGCACCACGTCGCCGTCGGTGACGCGTCCGTCGCGGACGGCGCGGTCCAGACCCAGCAGCGAGTCGACGCCACTCATGTGGCCGGTGTCGTCGAGGTAGACCGACTGGTCGTGGTCGAGGTCGAGCGCGTCGAGCAGCGCGTCGTGCATCGAGGCCTTCATGTGCAGGGCGCACAGCACGTCCACGTCGTCCAGGGTCAGCCCGGAGCGGCGGCAGGCGTCCTCGGCCACGGTGCGGAAGTTCGGCAGGGACACCGGGTCCAGCCGCACCTTCATCGCCTGCGGGTCGGGGACGTCCAGCGTGTGGCGACCGGCGTCGACCGTGGCGTGGGACGCCGGCTCGACCGAGCCACCGGCCGGGACGTAGACGTCCTGCGAGAAGCTGCCGTCGGTCAGCATCCGCGACCCGAGCACCTCGTTGCGGTCGTGGTCGGCGACCAGCAGCCCGGCGACGGCGCCGTCGGCGAAGTTGAAGGTGAAGCGGGCGCGTTCGTTGCCGTAGTCGAGCAGGTGGCCCTCGCGACAGGCGGCGACCGCCAGGACGGAGCCGATGTCGGGCTCCGCGACGAGCAGGTCGCGACACACGCGCATGGCGACCGGGGTGCCGCACGAGACGTAGTCCAGCTCGAGCGCGAAGGCGTCGGTGGCGCCGAGGCGGTGCGCGATGTGGGGTGCCGCCTGCCACACGGCGCGGTCCTTCCACGTCGACCCGAAGTAGACGACCGCACCGATGGACGTCGGGTCGAGGTCCTGCTCGTCGAGCAACCGCTGGCCCGCCGCGACCGCCATGTCGCTCACGTGCTCGTCGTCGGCCGCGAGGTGCTTGCCGCGCAGGCCGAACTTCTCCTCGATCACCCACGCCGGGATGTCGCTGGCCGCGCCGATCTCCTCGGCGGTCATCCACCGCTCGGGGAGGTAGGAGGCCGTCGCTGCCAGTCCGACCCTGGTCACGCCTGCTCCTGGTCGCCACTCGCGTGGCGCTCGTCGTCGTGCTCGATGCCGAGGCCGCGCGCGATGAACGCGAACATCTCCTCGAAGACGTCCTCGGGGACCGCGTCGTGGTCGCCCCACAGCAGCCACCGCATGCCGACCATCTCACCGACGGCCATGAGGATGTAGGCCAGGACCTCGGGGTCGGCGGTGACGACCTCGTCTGCATCCATCGCCTGGCGCAGGCCCTGCACGTACCCGTCGGCGATGCGCTCGTAGTGCTCGTGCAGCAGGTCGGGGGAGACGAACTCGGCCTGTCGGATCACCCGGTACAGGGCCGGGTGCTCGGTCGTGAACGCGAAGAACCCGCGGAAGCCACCACGCTCCTTCTCGGCCCGGGTCGTCCCCCCGGCGGCTCCTTCCGACATGGCGGCGCGCACGCGGCGGTTGAGGTCCCGGACGAGCTCCTCGAACAGCTCCTGCTTGGACTCGAAGTAGAGGTAGAACGTGCCCTGGGAGACCCCGGCGGCCTCGGTGATCTTGACGATCGAGGCGTCGTGCCACCCGAGTTCGGCGAAGACGTCCTCCGCTGCGTCGAGCAGCTTCTGGCGGGTGCGCAGGCCACGGGCCGACAGCGGCCGGCCGGACGTGCCGAGCGCCTCGCCGGCCTCCTCGGTCGGCCAGCGGTGGCCCTGGCCGTCGAGCTCGTCGCTGCGGACCTCGCTCATGGTGCGACCTCCTCGTCCCACGCGTCACGCAGGGCAGTCTTCAGGACCTTGTTCATCGCAGAACGCGGCAGTTCGTCCAGGAACCGTACGGCTGCAGGGACCTTGTACTTGGCGAGGCGCTCGCGGCAGAGCCCGAGCAGGTCCTCGGCCGTGACGTCGCTGCGGGTGACGACGTGGGCCACGCCCACCTCGCCCCAGCGCTCGTCCGGCACGCCGACGACGGCTGCCTCGACCACGGCCGGGTGGTCGTGCAGGACCGACTCCACCTCGGCGGGGTAGACGTTCTCGCCGCCCGAGATGTACATGTCCTTGACGCGGTCGGCGATCCGGTAGAAGCCCTCGTCGTCGCGCTCGGCGACGTCGCCGGTGCGCAGCCAGCCGTCGTGGAAGGCCTCGGCCGTCGCCTGCTCGTTGCGCCAGTACCCGGCGAACACGTTGGGCCCGCGGACCTCGAGCTCGCCCGTGCCCGGTCCGTCGACCACCTCGCCGGTGTGCTCGTCGACCAGCCGCACCTCGACGTGGGGGTAGGGCTTGCCCGCGAAGCCGAGGCGGCGTTCGGCGTCCTCGGGGGGCAGGCACAGGACGTTCGGCGCGGCCTCGGTCAGTCCGTAGCCCTGCACCAGCGCGACGTCGCGGTCCCCCCAGGTGCGCAGCAGTGCCTCCGGCATCGGTGCACCGCCGACCACGGCGACGCGCAGGCTGGACAGGTCGGCCTCGGCGAAGCCGTCCTGCTCGGCGGTGAAGAGGTAGGTCGCCGGTACGCCCATCATCGTGGTCACGCCCTTGCGCTGCACGAGGTCGAGCACGCGGGCCGGGTCGAAGGCCGGCTCGAGGACGACGGTGGCGCCCTTCCACCACGCCAGCAGGGGCTGGACGTTCCAGCCGCCGACGTGGAACTGCGGCAGGACCTGGAGCACGACGTCGGTGGTGGTCACGTCCGACGTCCGGTCGAAGGCGAGGTTGGTCCAGAAGCAGTTGGCGTGGGTCAGCTGGGCGCCCTTGGGCAGGCCCGTGGTGCCGGAGGTGTAGACCAGCAGCAGCGGGTCGTCGTCGTCGACCGGGGCGTCCGTCGCCGAACCCGCGCCCTCGGCGATCTCGTCGAGCGTGGCGCGGTCCAGCCGGTAGCGGCGGGGTGCCGCCGTGGCGGCGTCGAGCGCCGCGTCCGCGAGCTCGTCGTGCTCGGCGGCCACGAAGAGCACGGCCGGTGCCGCGTCGTCCAGCTGGTGGGTGACCTCGGCGGGCGCGAGCCGGTGGTTGACGGGCTGCAGCACCAGCCCGGCCTTGGCGCAGGCGAAGAACAGCTCGACGTGCTCGGGGGCGTTCGCGGTCAGGGTCGCGACGCGGTCGCCGCGTCGGACGCCACCGGCGAGCAGTGCGGCCGCGAGCCGCTCCGACCGGTCGTCGAGCTCGGCGTAGGTGGTGTGCTCGTCGCGGAAGTCGATCGCGACCCGGCGGGGTGTCACGACGGCCCGGTCACGGACCCAGCGGCCAAGCGTCAGCGGTCCCTGTGCCATCATGCGCCGCCCGTGCCGGTGAGGCGTTCGACGGTGTCCCGCAGCCGGCGGCCGACCGCCGCGTCGCGCAGACCAGCGATGCCGCCCGGGAAGAACATCACGAGTGCGACGAAGAGCGCCCCGAGGATGAACAGCGGCTCGGACAGTGGCCCCCGCAGGGCGGCGGGCAGCCCGTCGACGAACTCGGAGTTGGACAGCGAGATGAAGCGCTGGTTGAGGTAGGTGTAGAGCGCCCCGCCGAGCACGGCGCCCCAGAGGGTCCCGGTCCCGCCGAGCACGACCATGACGAGCAGCGTCAGCGTGAACGTGGCGCTGGTGACACCGGGGTTTGCCCCGCCGAGCAGCAGCACGTAGACGATGCCGCCGAGGGTCGCCAGGAACGAGGCGGTGACGAACGACAGGAGCTTGTAGGTGGACGGCTGCAGCCCGAGCACCTCGACCCGCTGCTCGTTCTCGCGGATCGCCTGCCACACGCGGCCGGCGCGGGAGCGCACGATCCAGCGGCTGACGAGGTAGACGAGCACCGCGAACGCGAGCGCGAGCCAGAACACGTAGCGCGTGTTGGCCACGCCGACGAAGACCTCGGGGAGGGCGGTGAAGTCGAGCGCCTGGCCCTCCTCACCGCCGGTGATCCGCAGCGGGTCGCGCAGCACGAAGATCGAGCCGGCCTCCGCGAAGGCGAGGGTGACCATGGCGAAGGCGATGTCGCCGACGCGCAGGCACACCGCACCCAGCACGAGCGGCACGACCACGCCCAGCCCGATCGTGATGCCGATGGCAGTGGCCAGCGACAGGCCGAAGTGGCTGACCGCGATCGTCGTCGCGTAGACGCCGAGCGCGAAGTACAGCGCGTGGCCGAACGAGAGCAGGCCCGTGAAGCCGAACAGGATGTCGTAGGTCAGCGCGAGCGCCCCGAACACCAGCATCAGCGCCAGCAGGTTGAGGGTGCCGGGGGAGTCCAGCGGCCCGCGGAAGACCACCGGGACGTCGAGCGGCACGAACGGCGCGACGGCCAGCAGCGCGACCGCGAGCCAGGGCAGCAGCCGGCGCAGCAGGGACGGGGGCGTGTCCGTGTCCGTGGGCGTGGCCGTGGTGAGGTCCGTGCTCATGCTGCAGCCCTCCCGTCGATGCCCTGCGGCCGCAGGAGCAGCACGAGCGCGAGCAGCAGGACGACGATCAGGTCGCCGGCGCCCACGAGTGCGTAGAAGTTGGCGTACTGCTGGAGCAGGCCGACGAGGACCGAGGCGATCGCGGCCCCCCGCAGCGAACCGAGCCCGCCGATGATCGTGACGATGAACGCGAAGATCAGCAGCCCACCGCCCTGCTCGGGGTTGATCGACGTGAAGTAGGCGCCGCCGATCGCGCCGCCGAGCGCGGCGGCCATGCCGCCGATCGCGAAGACGAGCGTGAAGGCGCGGGTCACGTTGATGCCGAGCGCGGTCACCATGTCACGGTTCTCGACGCCGGCCCGGATGATCAGGCCGTAGCGGGTGCGCTTGAGGAAGGTCACCAGCCCGACGTAGACGGCCACCGCGGCGCCGATCGCGACGAAGCGGCTGTTGGGGACCGCGGCGCCGAGCACGCCCGTGGTGTCGCCCATCCAGTCCGGCGCCGGGAAGGCACGGGCGTCGGGGGTGAAGATGGCCTGCAGCAGCGCCGTGAGCGCGAGGGCGAGCCCCACCGTCACGAGGATCTGGCCGACGTGCTGGCCGTAGAGCGGCCGGATGAAGACGACCTCGACGAGCGCCGCGACGGCCGCGCCGACGGCCATGCCGATCAGCACGGCGACCACGAAGCGCAGGGTGGGCTGGTCGATGACGTCGAGGCGTTGTGACGTCCACCAGGTCGCGTAGGCACCGATGGTGAGGAACACGCCGTGGGCGAAGTTCAGCACGTCCATGAGGCCGTAGATCAGCGACAGGCCGGACGCGACGAGGAAGTACAGCGCCGCGAGCCCGAGGCCGGTGATCGTGAGCAGGATGAAGATCGTCATCAGTGGCCTCCACCGCTCGCGCTGCCCACGCCGAGCAGCTCGCGGGTGCGGTCGGGGTCGTCGAGCAGGTCGTCCACGCCGCCGCTGTAGACGACCTCGCCGTGGTCGAGCACCAGTGCGTGGTGGGCGATGCGCCGCACCACACCGAGGTTCTGCTCGACCAGCAGCGACGTCGTCAGCTCGCTCATGCGCTCCAGGACGTCGGCGACCTCGGTGACGAGGTTCGGGGCCAGTCCCTTGGTGGGCTCGTCGATCAGCAGCAGGCGGTTGTCGTTCAGCAGGGCCCGGCCGAGTGCGAGCATCTGCTGCTCACCGCCGGACATCGTCCCGGCCGCCTGCTTCGCACGCTCCTGGAGGCGCGGGAACAGGTCGTACACCAGGTCGTACCGGGGCTCGGCGTCGCCACGTTCGGCGATCCGCAGGTTCTCGGCCACGGTCAGCTCCGAGAAGACCTCGCGGTCCTCGGGCACGTAGGCGATCCGCCGCTGGATGATCTCGTGGGTGGGCAGCCCCGTCAGCTCGTCGCCGTCGAACCGGACGCTGCCGTCCCGGGCGACGAGGCCGATCAGGCCCTTGAGCGTCGTGGTCTTGCCGACGCCGTTGCGGCCGAGCAGCGCCGTCACGCCGCCCTCGGCGACGCTGAAGTCGATGCCGTGGAGGATGTGCGACTCGCCGATGTGGACATCGAGGTCCGCCACCTCGAGCAGGGGAGTGGGGGTGCTCATCACAGGCTCTCCCCGAGGTAGGCCGTCTGCACGGTCTCGTTCGCCATCACGGCGTCGGGCTCGTCGCAGGCCAGCAGCGAGCCGTGGTGCATGACCGCGATGCGGTCCGCGAGGTCGATCACGACGTCCATGCGGTGCTCGACCATCACGACCGTCGTGCCCTGTGCCTGGATGTCGCGCACGACGCGGACGAGCTCGGGCAGGTCCTCCATGCTCATCCCCGCGGTGGGCTCGTCGAGCAGCAGCACCCGGGGACGCTGGGCGAGGACGAGGGCCAGGTCGAGCTTGCGCTTGTTGCCGTGGCTGAGGTTGGCCGCGAGCTCGCCCGCGAGATGGTCGAGCCCGGTCAGCCGGAGCGCCTCGGTCGCGCGCTTGCTGGCCTCGTCCCGACCGGTGACGCGCGACCAGATGTCGAACGAACCGCCGAGCTCGGCCTGTGCGGCGAGCCGGGCGTTCTCGTGGACGGTCAGCGCGGTGAAGATGCTGGTCACCTGGAACGACCGCTTCAGGCCGCGCTGGGCACGCAGGTGGATGGGGAGGTCGGTGATGTCCTCGCCAGCCAGGCGGACGCGGCCGGTCGTCGGCGCGTGGATGCCCGTGAGCTGGTTGAACAGCGACGTCTTGCCGGCACCGTTGGGCCCGATCACGGCGAGGAACTCGCCGTCGCGGACCGACAGCGTCACGTCCTCGAGGATGCGTGCGCCGCCGATCGTCCAGCCCAGCCCCTCGGTCTCGAGGATCGCTGTGTCACCCATGGGTGCCCTCTCCCGCTTGCAGGCCACGGTCCAGTGGCTCGCCCTGACCGTGGTCCGCCGTCAGCATGCCGCTGGCGGACCACGGTCAGCGCGAGGCCGGCCCGACGAGCGGGCCGACCCCGGACCTGGATCACTCCTCGCCGGTCGCCACCGGGGGAGCGACGGTGTCGGCGTCGACGGTGCCGATGGACTCGGCGGTGATCTCGCCGCCCTCGTTGCTCAGCGATGCCTGGAACATCGGCTGGAGCATCGCGTGGTCCTCGGCGCGGATCGTCTGCGAGCCCTTGGGGGCGTCGAACGTCCAGCCCTCGAGGGCCGTGATCATCGACTCGGTGTCGTCGTAGTCGCCCTCGGTGAGCGCCTGCACGATCATCTGTGCCGTGACGAAGCCGTCCGGGGTGAACAGGTCGGGCGTCTCGTCGGCGTTGTCGACCAGGAACTGGTTGACCTCGTTGTCCGGCGCGTCGGCGAAGTAGTGGGCGAGGAAGTCGATCGAGTCGGCGACGTCGCCGAAGGTCGGCTCCCACGTGGCGCGGTCGGCGAGACCGGTGACGACGGTGGTCGCCTCCAGCACGCCCTGCTGGCCGAGCGACTCCCACATCGCGGCGGCGGTCTCACCGGCCCAGGCGACGAACAGCAGGTCCGGGGTGT
The DNA here is from genome assembly GCA_964389945.1 of uncultured Actinomycetota bacterium. Lineage (GTDB taxonomy): Bacteria > Actinomycetota > Nitriliruptoria > Nitriliruptorales > Nitriliruptoraceae > JBFGFG01. The sequence goes on along the minus strand of CAYMGL010000001.1, from coordinate 30,476 downwards.
CCTCGTTGACCCGTGCCGCGAACGGCGTGAAGTCCGAGGTGCCCTCGGGGACCAGGATCGAGTCGACGGTGGCGCCCTGCGTACCGAGGACGGCCTCGACGGCACCGACGTTGGCCTGGCCGAACGCGGTGTCCTGGGCGAAGACGGTCACGGTCTTGCCCTCGACGTCGTCGAGGAAGCCCGCGGCGGTCGCGACGTCCTGGTAGCTCTGGCGGCCGGCGCGGAAGGTGTTGCGGTTGATCCCGGTGATGCCGTCGGCGGCAGCGGGGCCGGAGATGTAGAGCACGTCGTTCTGCTCGGCGAGCGGCGCGACCTGCAGCGCGATGCCGGACACGACCGTGCCTGCGATGATCTTGACGCCCTGGCCGATGAGGTCGGTGACGACCGACGTGGCCTGCGCGGGGTCACCGGCGGCGTCCTCGAAGACGAACTCGATCGGGCGGCCGTTGACCGCGCCGGTGCCGTCGGTGGCGTAGTCGAGCCCGATCTCCAGCCCGCTCAGGAACTGGTTGCCGTAGGCGGCCAGGGGGCCGCTGCTGGAGGTGATGATGCCGACGCGAAGTGGCTCGCCGGTCGCCTCCTCGGGCTCCTCGGTCTCGTCGTCGGTCTCGTCGTCCTCCGTGTCGCCGGTGTCCTCCGTGGTGTCCTCGCCGTCGTCGGCCGGGTCCTCGGTGGTGTCGCCGTCGCTGCTGCACGCTGCGACGAGCAGCGTCAGCGCCATCAGCAGCGCGACGAGGCGCGATGAGCGCGCCCAAGTGCGCATGGTCGAAGCCTTCATGTCTTCCCGCTCTCCCTGTCGTGGTGAACCTGAGAGGTGGTTCAGTTGTTAGTTCTAATGGTCCGGCGGCGCGGTGTCAAGCCGGGGCGAGCAGGAAGTCGACGAGTTCTCGCGCCACGCGGTCGGGATCCTCCCAGAACGGGAGGTGGCCGTGGCCGGCCAGCTCGACGAGCCGGGCACGGGGGATGCGGTCGGCCAGCAGCACGCCGTTGGCCGGTGCCACGACCACGTCGGCGTCGCCGTGCAGCACCAGCGTCGGCGCCGCGATGTCGCCCAGGCGGCCACCACCGTCGTAGGTGGTGCCCGCGTGGGCCTGCGCCTGCCACCCGGCGGGGTCCTGCGGCGCGTCGAGCCGGTGCTGCAGGATCTCCTCGACGAGGTGGGGCTGCGCCGTCAGGTGGTCGGGTCCGAGCGCGTTGCTGATGGCGGCGTGCAGGGCCTCGACGGGCTCCATCCCGGGCATCCGCTGCAGCAGGTCGACGGTCTGCTGGGGCATGGGGGACGCGTCGCCACCACCGGGGGTCGTCGACAGCAGGACGAGGCGGTCGACCCGCTCCGGCCAGCCCAGCGCCAGCTCCTGGGCGATCATGCCGCCGAGGCTCGACCCCACGACGTGGGCCCGGTCGAGACCGGCCGCGTCGAGCACGGCGACGGCGTCCGTCGCCATCTGCGCGGCCGTGTACGGCCCCGGTGGCACGTCGGAGTCGCCGATGCCCCGGTTGTCGAACAGCACGACGTCGAGCCCTGCCTCGCGCAGGCGCTCCGGCAGGCCGTCCCAGCCCCAGCGGGCGTAGCCGAGCCCGTGCACGAGCAGGACGGTGCCCGACGACGCGCCGGCCGCCGGTCGGTGCTCCCAGGCGATCCGGACCCCGTCGTTGTCCGCGTGCTGCGTCGTGCTCATGCGTCGTCCTCCACCTCGATGCCGAGTGCCGTGCGCATGCGTTCGACCTGGTCCGCGAGCCCGCCGCGGAACTCGCTCGCGTCGCCGAGCGCGCGCAGGTCGTCGAACCGCGCGGCGACCTGCTCGACCGTCGGGACGTCGTCGAACGCGACCCCCTCGCCCTCGACGACGGCGACCCGGGCGACGTAGCCGCCGCCGACGCTGAACACGCTGCCCGTCTCGTCACAGGCCGGCGCGCACAGGAACGCGACCAGCGGCGACACGTGCTCCGGCCGCAGCCGTTCGAGCACCGCGGCCGGCATGACGTCCTCGGTCATCCGCGACGAGGCGATCGGTGCGATCGCGTTGGCGTGGATGCCGTCCCGCCGCCCCTCGATCGCCAGCGTGCGGGTGAGGCCGACCAGGCCCATCTTCGCCGCGGCGTAGTTGCTCTGGCCGAAGTTCCCGTACAGCCCGCTCCCGGACGTCGTGCACACGATGCGGCCGAACCCCTGCGCCCGCAGGTGGGGCCACGCCGCCCGCGTGACGTGGAAGGCACCTGCGAGGTGGACGTCGAGCACCGGTGCGAGGTGCTCGGGGCCGAGCTTCCCGAACGACACGTCCCGCAGGATCCCGGCGTTGTTGACCACGACGTCGATGCGTCCGAACGCCTCCAACGCGGTCGCGACGATCGCCTGGCCGCCCTCCCACGTGTGGACGCCGTCGGCGCTCGCGACGGCCTGGCCACCGGCCTCGGTGATCTCGGCCACGACGGCATCGGCCGCGGCCGAGCCGCTCCCGCTGCCGTCGACCGCGCCGCCGAGGTCGTTGACGACGACCCGCGCACCGCGCTCGGCGAGCAGCAGTGCGTGGCTGCGGCCGAGCCCGCCGCCCGCGCCCGTCACCACCGCGACGCGCCCGTCGAGGTCCAGTCCGTCGCTCGTCATGGTCGTGCTCCCGGTCCGTCGCCCCGTCCGGGCAACATGAGATGTGATTCATGTCACGCTAGTGGAGCGCGGCCGGCCTAGGGTGGGGGCCCGACGAGGGGGAACGACGTGGTACGTGCAGCACTGGTCACCGGCGCGGCGTCCGGCATCGGTCGCGCGATCACGCAGCGGCTCGTCGACGACGGGCTCGAGGTCCTGGCCGTCGACCTGACCCCGGACCCCGCAGGTCCCGGGGTCCCGTTCGAGGCGGACCTCGCCACGCCGGCCGGCAACGAGGCGGCCGTCGATGCCGCGCTGGACCGCTTCGGCCGGCTGGACGTCGTGGTGCCCAACGCCGGGTTCCAGCACGTCGCGCCCGTCGAGGACTTCCCCGTCGAGCAGTGGGACCGCCTGTTGGCGGTGCTGCTGACCAGCCCGTTCCTGCTGGCGCGCCGCGCCTGGCCGGCGCTGCGCGACGCCGGGCACGGCCGCGTGCTGGTCATCGCCTCGATCCACGGCAAGGTCGCCTCGCCGTACAAGGCGGGGTACGTCAGTGCCAAGCACGGGGTGCTCGGCCTGGTCAAGGTGCTCGCCCTGGAGGGTGCCGAGCACGGGATCACCGCCAGCGCCGTCTGCCCCGGCTACGTCCGCACCCCGCTGGTGGAGGCACAGATCGCCGACCAGGCACGGGCCCACGGCATCAGCGAGGACGAGGTGCTCGAGCAGGTGATCCTCCAGCCGCACGCCCGCAAGGAGCTCGTCGAGCCCACGCAGGTCGCCGACGTGGTCAGCATGCTGGCCGGGCCGGCCGGCACCGCCTTCACCGGCGCGCCGGTCCTGATGGACATGGGGTGGTCCGCCCGCTGAGCACGGCCGCCCGCGCGCCGGCTCAGGCCCGCCGCATCCCGAGGTCCTGCCAGTGCGGTAGGCCGGAGAACTCCTCGACCACGCCGTAGGGGTACGGCGGGAGCTCGGGTGCGGAGACGTCGGTGAGCGCCTCGACGTCGTCCTGCGACAGCTCGAGGTCGGCGGCGCCGATGGTCTGGTCGAGCTGCTCGCGGGTGCGGGCGCCGAGCAGCACCGTGGCCACGGTCGGGCGGGTCAGCAGCCATGCGATCGCGACCTGCGCCATCGGTCGGTCGTGTCGCTCGGCGACCGTCCGGACGACGTCGAGGACCTCCCAGGTCCGGTCGGTGTTGCGGCGGTCGTACGCCTCCACGCCGCGCTCGGGGTCCTCGCCCAGACGGGTTGCCCCGGTCGGCCGCTCGTCGCGCTCGTACTTGCCGGTCAGCCAGCCGCCACCCAGCGGTGACCACGGGGCCGTGGCGAGGCCCTCGTCGCGGCAGCACGGCAGGACCTCGACCTCGATGCCCCGGTCGAGGAGGTTGTACTGCGGCTGCACCACGCACGGTTCGACGTACCCGCCGAGGCGTGCCGTCGTCATGATCGTCGCGAGCTGCCAGCCGGTGACGTTCGACCAGCCGACGTGGTGCAGCTTGCCGGCCCGGACGAGGGCGGTGAGGGTGTCGAGCGTCTCGTGCAGCGGCGTGTCGTCGTCCCACCCGTGGACGTAGTACAGGTCGATCGCGTCGACGCCGAGCCGCTCGAGGCTGGCGTCGACCGACCGGACCAGCGAGCGCCGGGAGGCACCCGCCGAGCCCGGGGGCGGGGCGAACCGGCCCTTGGTCGCGATGACCACGTCGGTGGGGTGCCGCTGCCGGAGCCAGCGTCCGATGATCCGCTCGGACTCGCCGTCGCCGTACACGTCGGCCGTGTCGATGTGCGTGCCGCCGCTGTCGACGAACAGGTCGAGCTGCGCCGTCGCGTCCTCGGGCGGCGTCTCGTCACCGAAGGTCATGGTCCCGAGGGACAGTCGTGACACGGTCAGTCCGGCGGCGCCGAGCGGCGCGCTGGGCATGGTCGTCGTGTCGTCGGACATGGAGGGCTCCTGGTCGTGGGCACCGGCCAGCCTGCCAGCCGGACGGGCCACGCGCCCGGCCGTCAGGTGCGGCGGCGGACCAGCCCCTCCTGGGCGACCGTGGCCACGAGACGGCCGTCGGGCGTCCAGAACCTGCCACGACACAGGGCTCGGCCGTGCCCGGCCCACGCGCTGCGCTGGTCGTAGAGCAGCCAGTCGTCGACGCGCGGCCGTTCGTGGAACCAGATCGTGTGGTCGAGGCTCGTCACGAGCATCCCCGGGGCGCCGAGCGGGATCCCGTGACGCTGCAGCGCGGCCCCGAGGAGGAACAGGTCCGAGCCGTGCGCGAGCGCGGCGGCGTGGGCGGCGCGGTCGTCGGGGGGCAGGGCGCCGCGCACCCGGAACCACGTGCGGCGTGGCTGGTCGCTGGCCGTGCCGGGGCGTGTGGGCAGGTCCGGGAAGCGGAACTCCCACGAGAAGGCGTCGCACATCCAGCCGAGCCAGCGCTCGGCGACGTCGTCCGCCCGCGCGATGACGTCGTTGACGGTGAGGCTGTCGTCGGGACCGGCCACGTCCGGAGCGACCGGGGCGTGCTCGATGCTGTCCTCGTGCCGTTGGAACGACGCCAGCATCGTGAAGGCGACCTCGTCGCGCTGCACCGTGCGGACGGTCCGCGTGGTGAACGAGCCGCCGTCGCGGGTCGGGTCGACGTGGTGGTCGACCGGTTCCCGTGGGTCGCCGGGCAGCAGGAAGTAGCCGTGCAGCGAGTGCAGGACGCGATCGTCGGGGACGCCGTGGTGGGCAGCGATCACCGCCTGCCCCGCGATCTCGCCGCCGAACATGCGGCCCGTCCCGGTCGGCGTGCGCGAGCGGCCGCGCAGGACGTGGTCGTCGACGACGTCGAGCGCGAGCACGGCCGCCATGTCCGGCGGCGTGCCGGGCTGGGTGTCGAGCGGTGGGGCGTCGGTCATCGTCCGTCCTCGGCGGGGCGGGCCGACGGTAACGGCGCCGTCAGGTGGCGAAGACCTGGGCGTCGTCCGCGAACGCCTTGCACTCGATCGCGTTGCCGGCGGGGTCGGTGAAGAACATCGTCCACTGCTCGCCCGGCTCGCCGGCGAACCGCAGGTAGGGCGCGATGACGAAGTCGGTGTCGACGTCGCGGAGCCGTCCGGCGAGTTCGTGGAAGTCCTCCACCGTCAGCAGCACGCCGAAGTGGGGCACCGGCACGGCGTGGCCGTCGACCGCGTTGTGGGCGGCCGGCCCCGGGTGGTCGTCGACGAGGTGGGTGACGAACTGGTGGCCGAAGAGGTTCCAGTCGATCCACCGCTCGTCGCTGCGACCCTCCTCGAGCCCCAGGACCTCGCCGTAGAACCGCCGCGATGCGTCGAGGTCGTCCACCGGCACGGCGAGGTGGAAGCGGGGGATGTCGGGGCGGTCGGACACTGGCTGCTCCTCGTCGGTGTGCCGCGAGCGTGCCACGGTTCACTGCCCCCATGTCCACACTCCTGGCCGACGAACCGGTCCTGACGCTCTTCCTCGTGGCGGCGTTGGGCTCGCTGCTCGGCCGTGTCCGCGTCCGGGGCGTGGCGCTCGGCGTCGCAGCGGTCGTCTTCGCCGGTCTGGCGCTGTCCGCCCTCGTGCCCGAGGCGGCCCTGCCCGAGCTCGTGGTGGTCCTCGGCCTGTCGATCTTCGTCTACGCCGTCGGGCTCGCGTCCGGCCCGTCGCTGCGCCACGTCCTGCGAGGTGGCGGTGGCCGTGTGGTCGCAGGGGCCGCAGCGGTCCTCACCGTCACCGCGGCCGCCGTCGTGGGCGCGGCGGCCGTCCTCGGCGTCGACGGCGCGGCCGCGGCCGGCGCGTTCGCCGGTGCGCTCACCAACACGCCGACGCTCGCCACGGTGGTCGACACCCTCGGCGCCGCGGGCGGTGACGCAGCGGTCGTGGCGTTCTCGATCACGTACCCGCTCGGGATGGCGGTGACGCTGGTCGCCACCGCCCGGGCCGTCCGGGGCGCCGGCGACGGCGCCGCGGAGCTGACCCGCGTCACCGTGACGCTCGCGCGGGACGTCGACGACGTCGCCGCGCTGCTGGGCGAGGAGCACGCGCAGGTCACCGTGGTGCGGGTGCGGCAGGGACCGGCGGACGTCGCGCCCGAGGACGACCGGGTCGCGACGCCGGACACTGCGCTGCGCGAGGGCTGGACCGTGACCCTCCTCGGCGCCCCCGAGGCGGTCGACGAGGTCGCGCGCCGGGCCGGGGGCGCACGGCGTGCCGACGCCTTCGAGGACCGCCGCAACCTCGACTTCCGCCGGGTCTGGGTCACCGAGCGCGGTGTGGTGGGCCGCACGATCGGTGACCTCCGCCTCCAGGCCCAGCGTGGCGCGACGATCACCCGTGTGGCCCGCGGCGACGTCGAGTGGCTCGCGGCCGACGACGACGTCCTGCAGCTGGGGGACCGGGTCACGCTGGTCGCGCCGACCGACCGACTCGAGGAAGTGGCCGCGGAGCTGGGTGACGAGGTCCGCCGCACCAGCGAGGTCGACGTCCTGACGTTCGGGCTCGGCGTGGTCCTCGGGATCCTGCTCGGGACGGTCCCACTCCCACTCGGGCCGGTGACGCTGCAGCTCGGGTTCGCCGGTGGGCCACTGGTCGCGGGTCTCGTGCTGGGCGCGCTCGTGCGCACCGGCCCGCTGCTGTGGCAGGTCCCGCAGAGCGCCTCGGTGACCCTGCGCCAGCTCGGCCTGGTGCTGTTCCTGGCCGGCGTCGGAACGCGGGCCGGCCCGGCGTTCGTGGACGCGCTCGGCTCGCCCCTGCTGCTCCAGGTGCTGGTCATCGGCGTGGTCGCCATCACCCTGCCGGTGGCGGCGACGCTGGTCCTGCAGGGGCGTGCGCTCGGGTCGCTCGGCCGCGTGCACGACCGACCCTCGGCGCTGGCGGGCCTGGTCGCCGGCATCGCCTCGCAGCCCGCCGCCCTCGCGCTGGCCGAGGACCGCGCCGCCGGGCAGGACGCGCTCCTCGGGTACGCGACGGTGTTCCCGGTGGCGATGGTCGGCAAGATCCTCCTCGGTCAGGCCATCGCTGCGCTGCTGTGACGGCCGGCCGTGGCACCGCGATCGGCCGGCGACCACACTGGACGGGTGCAGCGGGAGGCACGACATGTTCAAGCGACTGTTCGACGCCCTCGACGCGCGTGTGTCGCCCTCGGTCGACGAGCTCGCACGCAACGACGACGTGATGGCGGTGGCGGCACTGCTCCACCGGGCGCGCGGTGCCGTGGGGCGGCGGGTCGAACGCACCTCGCGACGCATCCTGCACGCCGTGAACCTGCCGGCCGGCAGCGACGTCAACCGGCTCCTCGACCACATCGCGCGCCTCGAGCAGGAGGTCGCCGGTCTGCGCCAGCAGTTGACGGACCGGGAGCTGCAGGCCTTCCTCGACGAACTCGCCGACGAGCAGCAGTCCGACGGCGGGTCGTCCGAGTGATGCCCGAGGTCCCGCGACCGTCCGACCTCACCGGCCGCGTGCGCGAGGGGCTCGGCCGGACCGCCCGGCGCGCCCGCCACGGGCTGCAGCACCTCGCCGGCACCGATCCGCCGGCGGTCGGCTGCTCCCCGGCGGAGGTCGTGTGGCGCCGGGGCAAGACCCGGCTGCTGCGCTACGAGAGCGACCGTCGCACCCTGCAGCCGCCCGTGCTGCTGGTGATGAGCCTGGTCTCCAAGCCGTACGTCCTGGACCTGCAGCCCGGCAACAGCTTCGTCGAGGACCTGCTCGCCGCCGGTCTCGACGTCTACATGCTGGACTGGGGCGTGCCGGACGCGGCCGAGTCGTCGCACACGCTCGAGACGTACGTCGACGAGCTGCTGCCCCTGGCGTCCGCCGCCGTGATGCGGACCAGCGGCACCCGCGAGCTGCACCTGTTCGGCTACTGCATCGGCGGGATGCTCGCGATGCTCTTCGCGATGGCGCACCCGGAGGTGCCGCTGCGGTCGCTGTCGCTGCTGGCCACGCCGGTCGACTTCTCCGGCATGGACGGCCTGGCCGCCTTCCTGCGCAACGAGGTCGTCGAGGTGGACGACGTGCTGGACGAGACCGGCAACGTCCCGCCGTCGACCGTCATGCGCGGGCTGAACGTCGCGAACGGGGTGACCGGCAGCCTGCAGGCCTACGCCAACCTGCTGTCCAACCTCCACGACGAGCGGTACGTCACCGCCCACGAGGCGATGCACGGCTGGGCCCACGACCACATCCCGTTCCCCGGCGCGACGTTCGAGCAGTTCGTCGACCTGTTCCTGCGCGGCAACCGACTCGTCGCCAACGACGTCGTGACCGCGCGGGGCCGGCTGGACGTGGCGGCGATCACCTGCCCGGTCCAGCACATCACGGGCCGCCGGGACCGGCTCGTGCCGGCCGAGGCCAGCCGCCCCGTCATGGACCTGCTGCCCCACGCGGAGGACGTGCAGTTCGACGCGGGGCACGTCGGCATGCTCGTGGGCCGGCAGGCGCACGCGGTGACGATCCCGACGATGGTCGAGTGGGTCGTCACCAGGAGTGACGCGATGTGAGTCGTCACCAGGAGTGACGCGATGTGAGTCGTCACAAGGAGTGACGCGGTGTGAACCGTCGTGCGTGCTGCTTTGCAGCGTCCGTGGCGCGGTTGCGCCACCATCGACGCCGACGCGGCACGGAGGCAGCGCATCAACTTCGACGGTGACGTGGAACCGGCCTTCCTCGACGTGGCCGAGCAGTTCCGCCGACTGTTCCGCCGGCCGGGCTCGGGCGGCGGCGCGCTGACGGTCCTCCTCCACGGCGAGCCCGTCGTCGACGTGTGGGCGGGGACCCGCGACCTCGACGGGGACCTGCCCTGGCAGCGCGACACGATGGCCCTGTCGTTCTCGACGACGAAGGGTGTCGCCGCGACCGTCATCCACCGACTCGTCGACCGCGGCCTCATCGACGTCCGGGCGCCGGTCGCCGACCACTGGCCCGCGTTCGCGGCCAACGGCAAGCAGGACGTCACGGTCACCGACCTGTTGACCCACCGTGCGGGTCTCCACGACGTCCGCCACCTGGTGAACCGTCCCGCCGACGTGCTCGACCACCGGCTGATGGAGGACCTGCTCGCCGACGCCGCCCCCACCATCGAGCCCGGCACGCAGTCGGCGTACCACGGCTTCACGTTCGGCTGGCTGGCCTCGGGCCTGGCGCGAGCGGTGACGGGTGAGGACATGCGTGACCTGTTCCGCAAGGAGCTCGCCGAGCCGCTCGGCGTCGACGGGCTCCACCTCGGGGTCGACCCCGACGACCACGAGACGGCCGCCCGCATCGCCCAGCTGCACGACCACGGCCTCGGGCTCGCCTCGCTGCTGGGCAGTCGGCTGAGCCTGGTCCCGGCCGTGGGGCGGGTCGCGGACGCGCTGTACGTCGAGGACTTCGACGAGCTGCTCGCCGAGCCGGAGCACCCGGCGCTGCACGCGCAGATGCCGGCGGTCAACGGCTGCTTCACCGCCCGCAGCCTCGCCCGGCTCTACGCGACGCTCGCCAACGGCGGGATCCTCGACGGGGTCCGGTTGCTGGACGCGGCCACCGTGCAGCGCGCCCTGCGGCGCGTGGTGAAGGGGCGCGACGCCGTGCTCGGCATCCGGATGCACTGGCGCCTCGGCTACCACCAGGCGTTCACCACCAGCGGGGCGTCGCGGACCGCGTTCGGCCACTACGGCTACGGCGGCAGCGGGGCGTGGGCCGACCCGATGTCGGGACTCGCGGTCGCGTTCGTCACGAACCGGCTGGGATCGGGCACCACGCCCATCGCCGACAGCCGGCTGCTGCGGCTGAACGGCAGGATCCACGACGCGGTCGGACGCATCGCGGCCTGACGGTCACCGCAGCTGGTGGTTGTTCATCGGCTCCGAGCGGTGCTTGCGGTCGCTGATCTGCCGGATCAGGTCGTCGCGGACCTCGAGGACGGCGCCGTCGATCGCCTCGTGGTCGGACGTCGCCACCAGCCGCTGCAGCCCACCGAGCTTCGCCTCCAGTGTGGTGCGCTGGCTGGCGGTGTCCCGTTCCTTGACGGCGATCTCGAGCTCGATGTGGTTGGCGGCGAAGGAGCGCAGGCGCTCGTCGAGCCGGCCGAGGAGCTCGACGACGTGGTCGCGCTCGTCGGCCGCGAAGCCGTGGCCGAGACGGAGGTTGGCAGCGACGATGGCGGGCATGGAGGACTCCCGGGGTCGGTGGGTCGGGCGGCACGGAAGCGATCGCGCCGCACCTGCGACCATCGCCGATCGGCCCGCGGTCCGGCAGGGCCCAGCGCCGCCGTGGTGGAGGACCTAGGGCCCGGCGAAGTGGACCCGTCGTGGATCCACCCACCCGGGTCCACCGCACGGCACAGTCCCGCGATCCTCACACACCTCCTCCCGGATCGAGCCGCCAGATGGGGCACGCACTCAGCGCCCTCCTGCTCGTCATCACCGTCGGGTCGCTGCTGCTCCAGCTGCGGACCGTCCGGCGTGTCGGGACCGCGGGCCTGGCGCCGTCGACGTGGTTCGGGCTCGTGGCGTCGACCCTGGTGTGGCTGGGCTACGGGGTCGCGATGCGCGAGCCGACGGTGATCGTCATCAACCTGCTCGTGCTGGCCGTCGGCGGCGCGCTCGTGACGGCCATCGTGCGCAGCGTCCCCGTGCCCGTGACGCGGCTGACGCCGTACCTGGTCGGTCCGGTGCTGGTCTGGTGTGGGGCGCTGGTCGCGGGCGAGGCGTGGCTGCTCGGCGCCGCCGGGACGGTCCTGGTCATCGGCCGGCTGCTCCCGCAGCTCGTCCGAGCGGCGCTCGCGACGGACCGCTCCGGCATCTCCCTGGGTGCGTGGGTCGGCAACGGCACGACGAACGTCGCGTGGGCCGCCTACGGCTTCACGACGGGTGACCCGTTCGTGTCGTGGCCGTCGGTGGCATCGGCCGGCCTGTCGTTCACCGTCGTCGCGATCGTGCTCGGCGGCGTCGGTCGGACCGGGTCAGGACTCGCGCTCCTCCAGCCGGTTCTTGACGAACAGCAGCGGCAGCACGATCGCTGCGAGGAGTGCCGCGGCCCAGACGATGAGCGTTGCCCACACCCACGTGGCGATGCCCTCCATCTGCAGGCCGTCGGAGATGAGCGTCGTGATGACCAGCCCCGCCAGCGTCGCGGCCAGCGCCGTCGCTCCCTGCAGGTACGAGGCGCCCTTCAGCGCCAGTGACGTGAAGTAGGGCCGCGTCACGACCTCGACGACCGTGAAGATCACCACGGCGACGACGAAGGACAGCACGTCGATCGACATGCCGTCCAGGACCAGCGAGGCGACGAACAGCCCGACGGCATTGGCCGCCAGGTGCAGGGCCGCCGAGATCAGCATCCGGACCATCTGCCACCTCCCAGGGACGACGGTGCAGGGGGCGGACGCTAGTCGAACCGACGGCGCGTCATGCGGTGTTCCGTGCGACGATCCGGGGTCGCGAGCGCCTACGGTCGCGCGGATGCAGCGTGCAACCGTGCGGGGATGGGTCGCCGTCGCCCTCGTGGCGCTGGCGGCCACGGTCGCGCAGGCGTTCGGCCGCTTCACCTACAGCGTGCTGCTGCCCGCGGTCCGCGACGACCTCGGGCTGTCGAACTCGCTGGCCGGGTTCCTCGGGACCGTCAACGTCGCGGCCTACCTCGTCGGCACGCTCCTGGTGATCCGGGCCACCGCCCGCCTGCGGCTGGTCACCCTGCTGCGGGTCGGCATGGCGCTCGCGGTCGTCGGCCTCGCGGCCGCCAGCGTCGCGCCCGGGGGAGTGGCCCTCGCCGCCGCGCTGGTCGTGCTCGGCCTCGGCGGCGCCTGCATCTGGATCCCGTCGCCGGCGCTGGCGGCGGCCGCGGTGCCCGAGGCACGGCGCGGCGTCGCGGTCGGGCTGATCGGCGCCGGGATCGGGCTCGGCATCGTTGCCGCAGGGCAGCTGGCGACGGTGTTGCGCGACCGGCTGGGGGACGAGGCGTGGCAGGACGTCTACCGGCTGGAGGCGGTGATCGGCCTGGCCGCCGCGCTCGCGATCGTGGCGCTCCTGCGACCGCAGGACGACCCGGTCCCGTCCCGCTCCGGCAGCGGGTTCGCGGTGCTGCGGACGATGGCGGGCTGGCGTGCCCTGACGGCGGCCTACGCCGCGTTCGGGCTCAGCTACCTGCTCGCCCTGACCTACCTCACCGCGCGGCTCGAGGACGACGCCGGCTTCACGGAGGCGGCGGCCTCGTCGGCGTTCGCGGTGTCGGGCCTGGCCGGCATCGTCGGCGGTGTGGCACTGGGGTGGCTGACCGACCGGATCGGCCCGCGACGGGTGCTGATCGTCGGCTTCATGGGCATCGCGGCGGCCGGGCTGGCGATCCTCACCGGCGTCGTGCCGGTCGTGTACGCCGGTGCGTTCCTGCTCGGCACCATGTTCAGCGGCGTGCCGTCGGTCATCGCCGTCTACATCGTCCAGCACTCCGACGCGACCACCTACGGCCCGCGCTACGCCGTGGCGACCCTGGCGTTCGGCGTCGCCCAGGTCAGTGCCCCCCAGCTGGGCGGCCTGCTCGCGGACCTGACCGGGGCCTTCACCGTGGTGTTCGTGCTGTCGGCCACCATGGCGACGCTCGGGGCGGTGGCGTCCTGGTTCCTGCCGCGGACCGCGCCCGACCGGGCGTGACGGGGCGCTGCGACGTGGCGGACGTCAGGCGTCGTCGGGGCGTGCCCGGTCGTCGGGCAGCAGGACCGTGGTGAGGATGCGGCGGCGCCGGGTCCCGTCGGGGTCGTTGCCGCGGTGGCGGTCGACGAGGGCGCGCAGCTCCTCGGTGAACGCGTCGAGCTCGTCGTCGCGCAGCCACAGCGGCACCTGGTGGTAGCCGACGCGGTCGGCCGCGAGGTCGACGTCGTCGCTGTCGAGGTAGGCCGCGAAGTCCGTCAGCAGCGTGCCGACGAAGGTCGTGAACCAGCGCAGGTGGTCGTCGGCCGTGGCGCCCTCGAGGTCCTCCGCCCCCAGCCGGGCCGCGCCGTCGACGACGGCGAACGTCCGCTCGACGCCACCGCGTGCCTGGCGTCGTTCGACGACCTCGATGATCCCGCCCTCCTCGAGCGCGGCGAGGTGGCGGTAGAGCGTCGCCTGCGGGACGTCGCCGAGGACCTGCTGGAGCTCCCCGGCCGTGGTCGGCTCGCGCAGCAGGGCACGGACCACCCGCAGTCGGACGGGGTGGACGAGCAGGTCGCCGGACCTCGTCGGCACGGTCTCCTCCTCGTCTCGACAGCCCGGAGAATATGTGGTCGTTCTCAATTGTGCGAATGTTCTCAGAAATGATATCGTTGCACTCGGGCAGGATGGCACTGCCCACCGAGAACGGGTGTGCACGTGACCTCGACCAACCTCACCTTCCGCGCGGGCGAGCACGTGCTGGCCGGGACCTTCCAGTCCGCGGCCCCCGATCCTGCCGCGCCGCAGCCGCAGGCGATCGCAGCCCTGCTCATCAGCGGGTCGGGCCCCGTCGACCGGGACTCCGACGCCAGGCGGCTCGCCATCGGCGTCATGGCGCAGGTCGCCGAACGGCTCGCGGCGGCCGGCGTCGCGACACTGCGGTACGACAAGCGCGGCGTGGGCGAGAGCGAGGGGGACTTCCACGCCACGGGGCTGCACGACAACGTCGACGACGCACGTGCCGCGCTGGCGGCCCTGCGGGCCCAGCCGGGCGTCGACGCGTCACGTGTGGTCGTGGTCGGCCACAGCGAGGGCGCCATCATCGCGACCGAGCTGGCGGCCGACGACCGGGGACTCGCCGGCGTGGTGCTCCTCGCAGGGTCGGCGACGACGGGGGAGGAGGTGCTCCGCGAGCAGGCGGAGGCCGTCAGCGCCGGGCTCCCACGGCCGGTCCAACGGCTGTTGCGGGTGCTGCGCAGGGACGTGCCGACGATCCAGGAGAAGCGGTTCGCCCAGCTGCGCGCCACGACGACGGACGTCGCGCGGATCCAGCTGGTGAAGGTCAACGCCCGGTGGATGCGCGAGTTCCTCGACCACGACCCGGCAGCGTCGCTGCGGCGGGTCGAGGTGCCGGTCCTGGCCGTCGGTGGGACCAAGGACATCCAGTCCGCGCCGCACCACACCGAGCGCATCGGTGCGCTCGTGGCCGGTCCCGTCCGGGTCGAGCTGGTGGACGGGATGAGCCACCTCCTGCGCCACGAGCCGGGCGACCCCACGGTGCGCACGTACAAGCAGCAGGCCGCGCAGCCCGTGCTGCCCGAGGTCCTCGACCTCGTCGCCGACTTCTGCGTCGAGCCCGCGGCACGGGTCGCACCGGAGGACGTCGCATGAGCGAACTCGCCGAGGTCCCGTGGGCCGTCGTGGGACCGCTGCTGGCCGTGGTCCTCGTGGTCGACGTGCTGCTGCTGCGTGACCTGCGCCAGCGCGAGGTGAAGGAGCTGCCGAAGGTCGCCTGGGCACTCGTGATCGTCCTGCTCAACTTCCCGATCGGTCCGCTGCTCTACTGGTTCGTCGGACGTGTCCACCCCGACGAGGTGCCCGTCGACGCACCGCCCCCGACGGTCCCGCCGACCAGCCCGGGCTTCACCGTCGCCGACGCGCCGGCGGCCACCGGCCGGGAGGCCGGCACGGCTCCCCGTGGCCGCGCGGGGCCGGTGGTCGTGGCGACGCACGGCCTGCGCAAGGTCTACGACGTGGCCGCCGTCGACGGCGTCGAGCTACGGGTGCCCGCGGGCTCGACCTACGGCCTGATCGGGCCCAACGGGGCCGGCAAGACGACGCTGATGGACATGGTCGCCGGCCTGCGCCGCCCGACCGAGGGCCGCGTCGAGCTCGCCGTGGACCGGCGTCGCATGGCGGTCCTGCCCGACACCCCCGCGTTCGAGCCGTGGCTGACCGCCCGCGAGGTCGTGGACCTCGCCCGCCACCTCGCCGACCCGGGGCTGCCCACCGACCGTGTCGACGCCGCCCTGGCCGAGGTCGACCTCACCGCCGCCGCCGACCGGCGCACCGGGGGGTTCTCGCGCGGCATGCTCCAGCGGCTGGGCATGGCGACCTGCCTGGTCGGCGACCCCGAGGTGCTCATGCTCGACGAGCCGTCGTCGGCCCTGGACCCGGCCGGACGCCGCGAGGTGCTCGACCTCCTCGGCCGGCTCGCCGGCGACCGCACGGTCATCTTCTCCACGCACGTGCTGGCCGACGTGCAGCAGGTCTGCGACGTCGTCGGCGTGCTCCGGGACGGCCGCATGGTGTTCCAGGGGCCGATCGAGGACCTGCTCGCACGCACCTCGTCGGTCTACCGGCTGCGGGTCGGGTCGGCCGACCGCGTCGACCGCGTGCTGGCGGCGACGCCGTGGGTCGAGCAGGTCGTGCGCGAGGGCAACGGCGGCTACCGGCTCGTCGTGACCGACGTGGCGGCGGCCGAGCACGGGATCACCGGCGTGCTCGCCGAGGCCGGCGCACGCCTGCACGCCTTCGGCCCCGCGACGGACCTCGAGGCGGCCTTCCTCGAGCTGACGGAGGTGCAGGCATGACCCTGTGGCGCATGGAGCTGCTGCGGCTCGTCCGCACCGGACGCATCTGGATCATCGTCGGGATCTACGTCCTGTTCGGGGTGATCGGTCCGCTCGGTGCCCGGTACCTGCCGGAGATCCTCGAGCGCTTCGGCGGGGGCATCGAGGTCGTGGTCCCACCACCCACCGCGCTGGACGGGATGGGCCAGTTCGCCTCGAACGCCGGGCAGATCGGCCTGCTGGCGGTCCTCGCCGTGGCGGCGGCGGCCCTCACCTTCGATGCCCGCCCCGAGTGGGCGGCCTTCCTGCGCACCCGGACCGACGCGGTGCGTCGACTGGTCGTGCCGCGGGTCGTCGCGTCCAGCGTCGCGGGCGGCCTCGGGCTCGCCGTCGGGTCGGTCGTCGCGGCCGTGCTGACGGGTGTCCTGATCGCGCCGGTGCCCGTCGGCGACCTCGTCCTGGGCACGCTCGTCGGTGCGCTCTACCTCACCTTCGCCGTGGCGGTCGTCGCCGTGGCCGCGAGCATCGCGACCCAGACGATGGGTGCCGTGCTGGTGTCGGTCGGCGTCCTGCTCGTCCTCCCGGTCCTCCAGCTGCTGCCGGTCATCGAGGACTGGGTCCCGTCGCGGCTGCTCGGCGCCACGACCGCGCTGATGGCGGGCGCGGCACCGCGCGACCTGCTCCCCGCGGTCGTCGTCACCGTGCTCGTCGTGCCGGTGCTGCTGGCCGTGGCCGAGCGGCGACTGGCGCGCCGCGAGCTGTGACCCTCACGGCTGCCGACGGAACTGCGGCGGGGCGTCGGGCCGGTGGCCGATCTCGAGGCCGGCGAGCGCCGACGCGCCCCGGTAGGTCACCCGCCCGGTCGCCTCGACCTCGAGCGCACCGGCCAGGAACTCGAAGTCGGTGTCGACGTTGCGACGCTCCGCCGGCAGCGGCACCGGCAGGACGTGGGGGTCGCCCTCGCCCGACGCGGTGATGCGGATGCGCTGGCGCGGCCCCACGGCGTCGACCTCCCACCGCCGGCCGTCCGTCTCGCTGCGCACGCGCGCCAGCGGTGGCGTGAGCCGGACGACCTCGTCGCCGACGCGCAGCACGGCGCCTCCGACGGTCGCCGAGGCCGGCCCGGCCGTGAGCACCCCGCCCGTGAACGCCACGCAGACGTCCGGCCGGTCGAAGCCGTGGGCCTGCCCCCACCACCAGTGCTGCGGGAAGCCGGCACCCCAGTTCTTCTCGGCGTACACCTCGGCGTCCTCGAGGTGCCAGACCTCGCCTGCGACCGTCGCAGTGCCGGTCGCGCCACCACCGAGCAGGTGCGGGTGCCAGTACTGCCCGAGGAACGGCACCGCAGCGAAGACGCCACCGCCCCCGAGCGCGTGCGGCCACCGGACCGGGCGCGTGAGTCGGAGGTCGACACGGGCGTCGGTGCCGAGGTCGAGGTGGACCTCCTCGGCGGTCGCGTGGAACGCCCCGTCACCGGCCGTCACCCACAGCCGGTCCCGCGAGGCGGTGGCACGCGGCAACGCGGCGGCCTGCACGAAGCCGCCGGGCTCCGCCGCGACCGCGACCGTCGCCCACGCCCCGTCGGGGTGCCGGTTGACCCCGCACAGGACGACCAGCACGCGGCCGTTCGTCGAGTCCGTGGTGCGCCAGAACCACCCCTCCATCTCGGCGCCGTGCCACGCGGTGGGATCACCGAACGGCAGGGTCGCGCCCGTGCGCCGGTAGGCCCGGTCCAGGCGTCGTGCGAGAGCGGTGAACATGGTCATCGAGGCCACGCTAGGCGGGCGACGGCACCGCGCGACCCGTGACCGGGAGTCCGGCGCGACAGCCGGGCTGTGGCAGGATCGACGACACTGGCCGTGCGACAGCCACGACGGAGGGCACGTGCAGGAACCAGCGACGACAGCCACGACCTCCGTGCCAGAGGTGGCTGACACGAGCGGCCGGCCGTTGCCGGACGACGTCGACGTGCTCGTGATCGGGGCGGGCCTGTCCGGCATCGGTGCGGCCTGCCGCCTCGCGATGGATCGTCCGGACGACTCGTTCGTCGTCCTCGAGGCGCGCGACGCGATCGGGGGGACGTGGGACCTGTTCCGCTACCCGGGCGTCCGGTCGGACTCGGACATGTTCACGCTCGGCTACGACTTCCGACCGTGGCCGGGCGCGAAGGCGATCGCCGACGGACCGTCGATCCTGTCGTACGTGCGCGCGACCGCGGCCGAGCACGGTGTGGACGAGCACGTCCGGTACCGGCGTCGGGTCGTGCGCCTGTCGTGGGACGGCGTCGCGGCGCGGTGGACCGCGACGGTCGACGGCCCGGCCGGGACCGAGACGCTGACGGCGCGCTTCGTCCACGCCTGCACGGGCTACTACCGCTACGACGAGGGCCACCTGCCCGAGTTCGACGGGATGGACGACTTCGCGGGGGAGCTCGTCCACCCCCAGCACTGGCCCGAGGACTTCGACGGGACCGACAAGGACGTCCTGGTCATCGGTTCGGGGGCGACCGCGATGACGCTCGTGCCGGCCCTGGCCGGCAGCGTGGGGCACGTCACCATGCTGCAGCGCTCGCCCACCTACGTGCTGTCGCTGCCGGACACCGACCCGATCGCGGACCTGCTGCGGCGGTTCCTGCCGCCGCACCTCGCGCACCGGTTGGTGAAGTGGAAGAACGTCACGCTGCAGCACGTGTCGTACCGCCTCAGTCGGCGCTTCCCGCGGTTCATGCATCGCGTCTTCGTCGCTGGCGTCGCCCGGCAGCTGCCGGACGACTTCGACGTGGCCCGGCACTTCACGCCGCGCTACGACCCGTGGGACCAGCGCGTCTGCCTCATCCCGAACGACGACCTGTTCGCGGCGCTGCGCTCCGGCGACGCCACGGTCGTCACGGACACGATCGAGCGTTTCGTGCCGCAGGGCGTCGTCACCGGCTCGGGGCAGGTGCTGGAGGCCGACGTCGTCGTCACCGCGACCGGTCTGCAACTGCTGCTGCTCGGTGGCATGGAGCTGGCCGTCGACGGCGAGGCCGTCGACCCCGCGGAGACGATCGCCTACAAGGGCATGATGCTGTCGGGCGTGCCGAACCTGGCCTTCACGGTCGGCTACACCAACGCGTCGTGGACGCTCAAGGCCGACCTGGTCTCCGACTACGTGACGCGCCTGCTCGACCACATGGAGCGCAGGGGCCTGGACGTCGTGGTCCCCCGGCGCCCGCCTGCGGAGGCCGGCACGCGGCCGCTGCTCGACCTCGATGCCGGGTACGTGCGCCGCTCCCTGCACCTGCTGCCACGCCAGGGCACCCGGGACCCCTGGTCGCTGCACCAGAACTACCGCAAGGACCTGCGGATGTTCCGGAGGGGCGAGCTCGACGACGAGGGCGTCGAGTTCCGCGACTCCAGTCCGGCGGCCTGATCGCGCCTCACCCTCGGGCGAGGCCCCCGCGTGTCAGGACGACCGGTCCGGCGTCGGTCGCGATCGTGGCGCGGTCGGGACCCGGCTCGCCCCCGACGAGGCGGACTGGCAGGTCGTGCGGCCCCAGCCACGCCGACAACCGGTCGGGGTCGCCGCCGAGGTCGAGGCCGGTGATCCCGTGCGGTGTGACGTCGTGCCGGACGTCCGTGCGGCCGGGGTGCTGGGACGCGTCGGCGAGGTCCCACTGGATGAAGAACGGCAGCGCAGCCGGTGAGACGGCGTCGTCGAGGCCGACCAGCCGCCACCGCAGCTCGGTGCCGTCGGTCGTCACACGCGACATCGGTGTCGCGGTCCGGTCCAGTCGCGCCGCCGTCGTGTCGGCGTCGTCGGTGCGCAGGCAGACCATGGCCAGCCCGTGCTGGTCGCGCTCGAGCACCCAGCGGCCGAACGGACTGGTCCGTGCCTCGGCCTCGTCGACGACCGCGAGCAGCTCCACGTAGGCGTCGCCGAGCGGCACCAACCAGTTGCCGGTGCCGTGGCCGGGGTGCCGACCCCCCTCCACCGCCGCGAGCCCCGTCAGCTCGCGGAACGTCGCCGCGAGCGCGCGGACGTCGGTCGTGGTGACGATGAGGTGGTCGAAGGCGAGCATGCGGCCACCCTAGGTCGGCGTAGGGTGCAACAGGTCCCCGTCCACCGTGCGACCCCGAGGAGCAGCCGGATGCGTGTCGCGGTCGTCGGCGGTGGCATCGTCGGGCTCGCCGTGGCGCGGCAGCTCCTGCAGGCCCGGCCCGGCGCCGAGGTCGTGGTCCTCGAGAAGGAGCCCGCCCTCGCCCGGCACCAGTCCGGCCGCAACAGCGGTGTGCTCCACGCGGGCGTCTACTACACGCCGGGCTCGGACAAGGCGGTGCTGTGCACCCGCGGGCGGCGGCTCATGGTCACCTTCTGCGAGGACCAGCGCATCCCGGTCCGCACGTGCGGCAAGCTGATCGTGGCCCGGGACGCGGCCGAGGAGCGTGGCCTCGAGGAGCTGCTGGCGCGGGCGACGGCCAACGAGGTGCCGGGTGCCCGACTGGTCGGCCCGGCCGAGCTGCGCGAGGTCGAGCCCGAGATCGCCGGGGTCCGCGCCCTGCACTCACCGCGGACCGGCGTCGTGGACTTCGCGGTGGTCACGCGACGACTCGCGGACCTCGTGGCTGCTGGGGGCGGGACCGTGCGGCGCAGCACCGAGGTCGGCGCAGTCCGCCGGCGCGGTGACGCCATCGAGGTGGCGACGGACCGTGGCGTGGAACGCTTCGACGCAGCCGTCGTCTGCGCGGGACTGCAGGGGGACCGGCTCGCGCAGTCGGCCGGCTTCGACGCCAGCCCGGCGGTCGTGCCGTTCCGCGGCAGCTGGACGCGACTCAGCGAGGAGCACGCCCAGCGGGTGCGTGCGCTGGTCTACCCGGTGCCCGACCCGCGCTACCCCTTCCTCGGCGTGCACCTGACGCGGACGATCGACGACGAGGTGCTGGCGGGCCCCAACGCCCTGCTCGCCCTGGCGCGGGAGGGCTACCGCCCGTGGGACGTCGACGGACGGGACGTGGCGGCCATGCTGCGGTGGCCCGGGTTCTGGCGACTCGCTGTCGAGCACTGGCGGGCGGGGGTCCGCGAGTTCCTGCAGGCCGTCAGCCGGCGTCGCTACGCGACCGAGGTGGCGTCCTACCTCCCCGGCGTCGAGGCCGGCGACCTCGAGCCGGCTGGCAACGGGATCCGCGCGCAGGCGGTCGACCGCGACGGACGCCTCGTCGACGACTTCGTGATCGACCACGAGGACGGCCTGGTCGTCGTGCGCAACGCGCCGTCACCGGCCGCGACGTCCTCGCTGGCGATCGCCGAGCGGATCGTGTCGTCGCTGCTCGGCGAGCAGGTCACGGCGCCGGAGGCCGGCCGTGCCTGAACCGCGGTGGCTGGACGACGACGAGCAGCGGGCCTGGCGCCGGCTGGCGGCCGTCGTCCTCAAGCTGCCGTCCGAGCTCGAGCGGCAGCTGCAGGCCGATGCCGACATGACCCACTACGAGTACTGGGTGCTCGCGCTGCTCAGCGAGGCCGAGGGCCGGACCCTCCAGCTCAAGGAGCTGGCGGCGCAGTCCAACGCCACGCAGTCACGGTTGTCGCACGTCGTCACGCGGCTGGAGGAGCGCGGCTGGGTCACCCGGGAGCCGAGCCCCGACGACGGCCGGGCGAGCAACGCGGTGCTGACCGACGCTGGCTGGGCGAAGGTCGTCGCCACCGCACCCGGCCACGTGGAAGCGGTGCGGACCCTCGTCCTGGACGGCCTGTCGGCGCAGGACGTGGCCGACCTCGAGCGCATCTGCGACCGCATCCTCGGGCAGCTGGACGCGAAGCCGCAGGGATGAGCGCCGCCGCCCCCGGGGCGGTCAGGCGACCAGGAACGACCGCTTGGCGAGTCCCATCCAGAACCCGTCGATGGGCTGGTCGGGGGCGTCCTCCGGGTCGCCGGCGCCGAGCGTGACGAACATCGGCGCGAAGTGCTCGATCGTGGGGTGTGCGTACGGCATCCCGGGCGCTCGGTCGCGGAAGGCGGCCAGGCCCTCGATGTCACCGGCCGACAGGGTCTCGTGTGCCCAGGCGTCGAACTCGCGTGACCACCCGGGGGCGGCGGCCGCGGGGTCGGCCCAGTGCTGGCGCGACAGGAACGGCAGGCCGTGGGTCGTGAAGCCGGACCCGATGATGAGCACGCCCTGGTCGCGCAGCTCTGCCAGTCGCCGGCCGAGGTCCAGCAGCGGGGCGGGTTCGAGCGTCGGCAGGGAGATCTGCAGGACCGGGATGTCGGCGTCGGGGTACATCACGGTCAGGGGGACGTAGGCACCGTGGTCCAGACCGCGGGTCGTCCGCGCCACCGGCTGGCCGTCGGGGACGAGCCCTGCGACGGCGTCGGCGAGGTCGGGTGCGCCCGGCGCGGGGTAGGTGACCTCGTAGAACCGCTGCGGGAAACCAGCGAAGTCGTACACCAGGGGGACAGGGTCGGTCGCGCCGATCATGAGCGGTGCGGCCTCCCAGTGGGCCGACACGACCAGGATCGCCGACGGACGCGGGAGGTCGGCGGCGACCTGCTGCAGCTGCGACACCCACAACGCGTCGTCGACCAGCGGCGGGGCGCCGTGGCTGATGAACAGCGCCGGCATGCGGCCGGCCGGGGGCGGTGCCATGGGTGTCTCACGCTCGGGACGAGAATGGTTGATGGCTCAACTATATTGTTCGAATCAGAACATGTCAACGGTGCGCCGCGGTGACCTAGTTCACCGTGCGGCGGTAGACGCGGACCGCCAGCGGTGCGAACACGACCGTGATCGCCACGATCCACACCAGGGCCAGGGCCACCTGACCGCCCACCGTCTGGCCCGCCGGCAGCAGCTCGGGACCGACCATCAGGCCCCGCATCGCGTTGGCGATGATCGTGATGGGTTGGTTCTCCGCGAAGATCCGCAGCCAGTCCGGCATGGTCTGCGTCGGGATGAAGACCGAGCTGGCGAAGACGAACGGGAACACCGGCAGGAACACCGCCGACTGCGCCGCCTCCGGGTTCTTGACGAGCAGCCCGATCGTTGCCATCACCCACGACAGCGCGTAGCTGAACGCGAGGACGAGGGCGAAGCCGGCGAGGAACCCGAGCAGCGACGTCTTGTAACGGAAGCCCAGCAGGAAGGCGATGCCGAGCATCAGGGCCATGACGAAGGCGTTGCGCGCCAGGTCGGCCAGCGTCCGTCCCGCCAGCACGGCGGAGCGCGCCATCGGCAGTGACCGGAACCGGTCCACGACCCCGTTGGTGAGGTCCTCGGTCAGCCCGAGGGCGGTCTGTCCGGCGCCGAACGTCGAGATCTGGACCATGAGGCCGGGCAGCAGGAAGATGATGTACTTGCCGTCCACGATCGGTGGGAGCCCCTGGGCGATCGCGCCACCGAACACGAAGTTGAACAGCAGCAGGAACATCACCGGCTGGATCGTCGCGAACAGCAGCAGCTGCGGCAGGCGGACGACGCGGACGAGGTTGCGTCGGGTGATGATCAGCGTGTCCGTGACGGCGTCGCGCAGCGTGATCTGCTCACGCGCGACGGTGCCGGTGGTCATGGACGGGTCGGCGGTGGTCATCGGCGTGCTCCCCGTCGCCGCTGCCGCTCGCCCGGAGCCGGTGCCCGGCCCTCGGCGTCGCCCGAAGGCGCGTCGGGCTCGGGCGGCGCCCCGGTCAGGGCGAGGAAGACGTCGTCCAGCGTCGGCTGGTGGATCGCCAGGCCGAGGGGCTCGATCCCGGCGCGGTCCAGTGCGCGGGTCACGGCCATCATCGTCCGCGTGCCACTCTCGGCCGACAGCAGGACGCGGCTGCGCTCCTCGTCCCACTGCATGTCGCTCGCGTCGACGTCGCCGAGCACCTGCTCGACCTCGGACCGGCGTTCGGGGGTGACGGTCACCTCGACCGTCGAGGTGCCGAGGGCCGACTTGAGCTCCTCCGGTGTGCCGCGGCTGATGATGCGGCCCTCGTTGATGACGCTGACGTCGTCGGCGAGGCGGTCGGCCTCCTCGAGGTACTGCGTCGTCAGCAGGATCGTGGTGCCACCGTCGACGAGGTCCTCGACGAGGTGCCACAGCTCCTGCCGGGAGCGGGGGTCGATCCCCGTCGTGGGCTCGTCGAGGAAGAGCACCTGCGGCCGGCCGACGAGCGACGCCGCGAGGTCGAGTCGGCGCCGCATGCCACCGGAGTACGTCCCGACGCGACGGTCGGCCGCGTCGGCGAGCGCGATGCGCTCCAGCACGTCGTCGGTCCGGCGCCGTGCCTCGGCTGCGGACAGGCCGTAGAGGCGTCCCACCATCGTCACGTTCTCGCGACCCGTCTGGTAGGGGTCCACGGCGGCGAACTGGCCGGCCAGCCCGATGTGGGCGCGTGCGGCGGTCGGGTTGGCGAGCACGTCGATGTCGGCGACGTGGACCGTGCCGGCCGCCGGGCGCAGCAGCGTCGACAGGACGCGGATCAGTGTCGTCTTGCCGGCGCCGTTGGGACCCAGCAGCGCGTGGATCGTGCCGCGCTCGATGTCGAGGTCGACGTCGTCGACGGCCCGGAGCTCACCGAACGCGACGACCAGTCCCCGGACGGTGACGATCTTGTCGCTCATCGCCACCTCGGTGCGGTCGGCTGTCGCGTGCCGGCGCACGGTACGTCGGGTGGTCCTTCACTGCTCGACGGGGTCGAGCGTGTGGTTGCCGTGGAGGCGGTTGGTCGGGTCCCACTCGTGCTTGAGGCCGCGGGCCCGCTCGGCGTCGCTCAGCGCTGTGGGGATGCGCTCGTCCTCGTCCTCGGCGATCAGCGCCATGTAGACGCTGTCGGTCCCGTGCGTCGCCATGGTCCGGCTGAACTCGCGGGCCCAGCCGATCACGTCCGCGTCGTCGGCCTCGTCCTCCCAGCCCGCGAGCACGTGCATGCCGTACGGGCTGCTGCCACGACGCATCGCGGTGGCGTGCTCGTCGACCCGACCGGCTGCACCGCCGTGGGGCTCGAGGTACGACGCCGTGAACGCCCCGCGGCTCTCCCGGACGTACCGGGCGAAGTCGGCGATCGCGCCCTCGGACAGCGCGGCGAGGTCCTGCGCGGCCGAGTAGTAGCGCTGGCCGGACGGGAGGTTGGCGTCGAAGCTCTGCTGGAGCGCGGTGTAGTCGATCGGCCCGACCGCATCGAGGATGGGATCACCGAGCTCCCGGAGGGGTGCGACCACGTCGAGGGCCGTGGGCTCGACGTGGAAGACCACGAAGTCCAGGACGGGCTGCCCGTGGAACTCGGTCGGGAAGTCGTCGATCGGTGGCACCCGGAAGGTGAACGGGAAGCACTGGAACTCGTCGGGGGCCGCGGCCATGAACTCGTCGAACGCGGCGAGCAGCCGTTCGGCCTCGTCGAAGGGGTAGATGATCTGCCCACCGAGCACCTGCGGTCCGACCTCGTGGAGCTGGAACTCGAGCGAGGTCACCACACCGAGGTTCTGTCCCGCGCCCCGCAGGCCCCAGAACAGGTCGGGGCGCACGTCCTGCGACGCCTCGACGACCTCGCCCGCCGCGGTGACGAGCTGGAACGACACGACGTTGTCGAGCGCGTGGCCGTGGAGCCGCGACAACCAGCCGGTGCCGCCGCACAACGTCGACCCGGCCACGCCGATCGACGAGGCCGTCGGGCCGGGGGTGGCCAGCCCGTGGTGCTGGGTGGCCGAGTCGAGCTCCGCCCACGTCGCACCGGCGCCGACGGTGACCCGCCGCTCCTCCGGTCGCACCTTGATGCCGCTCATCGGGGACATGTCGAGCAGCAGGCCGCCGTCGCCCACCGTGTGGCCCGCGTACGAGTGCCCTCCGCCCTTCACGTACACGTCGAGCTGCTCGTCGGCCGCCCAGCGGACGGCGGCGGCCACGTCCTCGCTGCCCTGGCAGCGCACGATCACGTCGGGCACGCGGTCGAAGCGTGCGTTCCACACGTGTCGTGCCTCGTCGAAGCCGTCGTCGCCGGGGGTGAGCACTGGTCCGGTCGTGCGGTTCGCGAGGTCGGTGGTCTGCATCGCTGCTCCTGGTTCGTGGGTGCGTCAGCTGCGGCGGACGCTATGCACCACGACTTTCCGATCGCTTTCACGCGCGGTCCGGTGGCTCCACCTTCCAGCTCCGCGCGATCGCTGCATCGAGGTCCGCGAGCCGCGGGTCGTCGCCCATCGTCGCCCAGACGTCCTGGAAGTGGAGGTGGCGAAGCATCGCGCCGCCGTACCCGACGTGGGTCGTCCGGGCGAAGTGGTCGTGGGCCGCCTCGGTGCGACCGAGGGCGAGCTCGACCAGGCCAGCCTCCACCGTGTAGGTCTCGGCATCGATCGACGCCAGGACGGCTGCGGCGCCGCGGTCGTCACCGGCCGCGACGCGGGCGATCGCCAGGGCAGCGTCGGGCGACATCCCCGCCCATGGTGTGGAGAGCTCACCCGTCTCGAGCACGGCGAGCGGGGTCAGGACCTCGATGGCCTCGTCGATCCGGCCCAGGTCGTACAGGGCCAGCCCCGCGTAGTAGGCGGCGGTGGTGTAGCCGGGCGAGAGGTCCGCGGCCCGGCGTGCCTCGGCGAGGCCCGCGGTGGGGTCGCCCAGGGCGACGAGCGCCAGCCCGAGGTTGCTGACCGCCTCGGCCGACAGCGGGTTGAGGACGACCGCACGCCGCGTGCTCGGCAGTGCGGCTTCGGCGTCGCCCAGCGTCAGGTTGATCCACCCCCGCCAGCTGTGTGCGTCGGCGTTGCTGGGGCTGATCCGGATCGCCGTCTCGTACTCGGCCAGTGCCCGCGGCGCGTCGAAGCGTCCCTCGGCGATCAACCCCAGTGCCTCGTGGACGTCCGCCGAGCCCGGCAGCAGCGACAGGGCACGGACGACGGCCGACTCGGCCGACGACAGCAGTTCCTCCCGGTCGCCGTACCCGTAGTCGGCCCGTGCGGCCAGGGCGTCCGCGAGCCCGACCCAGGCGGGGCCGTAGTCGGGATCGACCACGACGGCACGTCGGAACAGGCCGATCGCGTCGGTGAAACCGCGCTCGGTCTTGCGGTCGAACTGCATCCGCGCCTCGACGACGAGGCGGTAGGCCTCCATGCTCTCGGTCGTCGTCGGTGGCCCGCTCGACGACAGACGCCGTGACAGGGCCGTCGCGATGTCGCTGGCGAGGTCGCGCTGCACGGTCAGGATGTTCTGCGGACTGGCCTCGTGGTCGTAGCTCTCGGCCCACCGGTGGGTGCCGGTGGCACCGTCGACGAGCTGCACCGACAGGCGGAAGCGTCGAGCCGCGCCGCGGATGGTGCCCACCACGACCGTGGCGACCCTGAGCTCGGCCGCGACCTGGTCCGGTGCGACCGCGCCCGCCTCGTACTGCTGGACGGAGTGCCGGCTCGTGACGGTCAGCCCGTCGACACGCGACAGCTCCGTGAGCAGGTCGATGTGGAGCCCGACCGCGAGCAGGGACGTGTCGCCGTCGTCGCCGAGCACCTCGAACGGCAGGACCGCGACGGAGGCAGGGTCCACGTCGCCGACCTGGGACGGTCGCCGCTCGCCCGTGGTCGGTGCCGTCGAGCGTGCCAGCGACGGGTCCTGGTCGAGGATCCGGGCGTGCAGGTCGCGCAGCTCCGGGGCCGGGTCGGCACCGAGCTCCTCGACCATGACCTCACGGGCCTCGTCGTAGGCGGCCAGGGCCTCGCCGGCCCGACCGGCGCGGTAGAGCGCCAGGAGCAGCTGCCGCCAGAAGCCCTCGTGCAGCGGCTGGGACTGCGTCAGCTGGCGCAGCTCGCCGATGACGTCCGCGTGGTGACCACACCGCAGGTCGGCCTCGATGCGGGCTTCGAGCGCCGTCCGGCGCAGCTCCCGGAGCCGCTCGATGTCGACCCGCAGTGACGTGTCGTCCGCGGTGCCGCCCAGTGGCTCGCCCTCCCACAGCGCCAGCGCCGATGCCAGCGTCTCGCGGGCGGCAGCGGGCTCGTCCTTCAGCTCCTGCGTGCCCTGGCGCACACGTCGCTCGAACAGCTGCACGTCGACCAGCTTCGGGTCGGCGACCAGCGTGTACGCCTCGCCCTGGAAGCGGACGGACGCGTCGACGGCCTCCAGCGCCCGCCGCAGCCGCGAGACGTGGACCTGGAGCGCCGCTCGGGGGTTCTCCGGCGTGCCGTCGCCCCACAGCAGGTCGATGATGGCGTCGGCCGAGAGCCGACTCCCGCGCAGGGCGAGGGCGCCGAGGAGGAGCGCCTGCTTCGGGCCGAGCGCCGCGTCCGCGTCGGTGATCCGCACCGCGCCGAAGACGCGGATGGGAACGGGGTTCGGGGGAGCCATGCCGTGAGCCTAGGAGTGTCGACCCACCGTCGGCCGTGGGAGCGGTCGCGGTTTCGTGGACCGACAGTGGGTGAAAGTCCGGGGCAAGGGGGCTGCAGGTGGGCTCCCACACGGTGCTGCCGCACGGGTCGGAGCGACCGACCCGCCACGACCGCCCCGGCACCAGGAGCACCACCATGACACGCACCACCCCGACCACCCGCACGATCCTCGCCAGCGCCGCGCTGCTCGTGGCCACCGCAGGCCCGGCCGCCGCCCACACGGCCCACCACGCCGACGGTTCGTTCCACCCCGGCGGCACGCTCGTCACGGCCGTCGTCGACGTCGCCCCGACCCCCGAGCCGCTCTGCACCGGCTACGAGAGCGGGCTCCCCGACGGGTGCTGGACCAGCGGCGGGACGGTCGCCGCCGCCGGCACGGTCGCGGCGGCCGACGAGGGGGACCTCGTCCCGGGCAACGTCCGCTGACCTCTGCACAGCGGCACGACGCGGGTCCGCCCACCAGGGCGGGCCCGCGTCGGTCAGGTGCTGCCGACCCCGGTGCCGACCAGCGCCGGCCGGTCGTCGGACACGGGCACGACGATCGTCACGCGCGCACCCCCGAGCGGGGAGGCGCCGATCCGGACCGTGCCACTGAGCTCCTCGGTGACGAGGCGGTGCACCTCAGCCAGACCATGCCCCACGCCGGTCGTGTCGGGGGTGTCGCCGCGGACGCCGTGCCGGAGGACCTCGTCCCGCTGGGCCGGCGCGATGCCGGGGCCGTCGTCGTCGACGTCGATGCGGATGCGGTCCTCGTCCTGCCCGATCCGCACCTCGACCAGCGGTGGGTCGCCCGCAGGGTCACGGTGCTTGACGGCGTTGGTCACGAGGTTGAGCAGCAGGGCCCGGACGGGGTCGGCGGCGACCGCGAAGCTGGCGCGGTCGGTCTCGACCTCGAGCGTGCCACCGCACTCTGCGAGCACCGGTCCGAGCAACGTCAGCAACCACACGCGCAGGTCCGACACGACGAGTTGTCGCCGCTCGGCGCCGCGGGCCACCTCGAGCATGTCGGTGACGAGCTCGCTGGCCCGTCGGGCCGAGCTGGCGAGCGTGTCGGTGACGCTGCGCAACTGCGTCGGTGTCAGCTGGTTCCCGCGGTCCCGGACCAGCTCTGCGGACCCGGCGGCGGACGCGAGCGGGGCACGCAGGTCGTGCGCGATGGTCCGGGCGAAGCGCTGCAGGGCCTCGTTGGTGCGTTGCAGCCTCTCGTTCGTCAGCTCGGCCTCGTCACGAGCAGCCGCTGCCCGCGCCTCGGCCGCCCGCATCGCGTCGACCGCCATGCCCGTGACCGTCGTCAGGACGAGCAGCGCCACGACCGGCGGCACGAGGACACCGAGGTCAGCGGCGTCGACGTCCGCCGGCACGACCCACGTCGGCACCCCCGAGACGCGCAGCGTCGTGAGCACGACCGCGGCCGGCACGACGAGTGCGAGGCCGCGACGCGCGCCCAGGCGCAGGCCGGCCAGCATGGAAGCGACCATGAGGTAGCCCGGCGTGAGCTCGAAGACCGCCAGGTGGTGGAGCGCCGTGGCCGTCACCAGCGCCGCGACGAGCTCCAGGGCCGACTCCGTCACCCGGCGCCGGATCGAGTCGTCCCCGAGCCGCGAGCGCCACAGGCTCCAGGCGTTCAGGACGAGCATCATCCCCGAGAAGGTGCAGGCGGCCACCAGCAGCGACGGCGCGCCGGGCGGCGGCGGCACGTCGCGCAGCGCCATCGGCAGCACGAGGACACCGGCGGCGGCACGGGCCCATCGGACCAGCCGGGCGAACGCCTCGTCGCGTGTCTCGTCGCCAACTGCCACGGCGTCCTCTCCGGTCGACCAGCGGTCCGCCGGACGACTCGACGGTCGCTGTGACGCGGGACGGACCGGCCGGGACGCTACCCAACCGACACCCCGTCAGGTCGTCCCCGTGCGGCTCGAGCCGGAGGGCCTGGTGGGGAGCGCCGCGGTGGGTGACGTGCGGTTGCACCGGCCGCAGTTCTTGATGGGTGCCGTCATCAGGGGAGCCGATGGGGTGGTGCGCACCTGCGAGGAGTCGCAGCTGGTCCGCCCGGCCGTCCTGCCTCTCCGTCGAGGCGTCCGCCGGTGGGGCCGCCGTCGTCAGCGTCCCATGGCGTCTGCCGAGTCAGGCTAGGCTCCCGGT